>JANLSY010000107.1:0-13114 GCA_031362665.1 Sphingomonadales bacterium | reverse complement strand
TCGGCAATACCGGTGAAGGCAACGACTTCCGGCGCGAAGGGTACCCATGCGGGCGTAATCTGGAGGAAACCCTCTGGCGACTTCAGATGCAAAACACCTGCTGCGAAGTAAGAAATCGCCAGCAATATCCGTAGGAATTTTCGCACCATATCGCTGTTGTCGTGCAACAGGTTGCAATTTGCAACCATGTCAGTAAGCTTTTGCATTAGAGATTGGAGAGCGATTAAATGGCACAGGCGGAAACGACAGTTGACGTATTGATTGTAGGCGCGGGGCTGTCCGGCATCGGCGCAGCGGCGCATCTGGTGATGCAATGCCCGAACAAAAGCTACGCCATTGTCGAGCAACGCAAGGACATGGGCGGGACCTGGGACCTGTTCCGCTATCCCGGAATCCGTTCAGACTCAGACATGCACACGCTGGGTTACCGGTTCAAGCCGTGGTTGCATGAAAAGACCATCGCCGACGGCACTGCCATCCACGAATATGTCCACCAGACCGCCGATGAATATGGCATCAACCCGCACATTCATTTCGGCCACCGCGTCGTGGCTGCCGACTGGTCGAGCAGTGAGGCACGCTGGCATGTAACGGCCAAAGCGGTGGACGGCGGCGCAGATCGCCACTTTGCCGCGCGCTTCCTGTTCATGTGCTCGGGCTATTATGACTATGACGCGGGCTATAAACCCGATTTTCCCGGCGAGGCGGACTTTGACGGACAGATCGTCCATCCGCAGCATTGGCCTGAAAATCTCGACTATCGCGGCAAAAAAGTGACCGTCATTGGTTCGGGCGCCACTGCGGTTACCATTGTGCCGGTCATGGCTCAGGAAGGCGCGCAGGTTACCATGCTGCAGCGCTCTCCCACTTATATGGTCTCACGCCCTGCCATCGACCCCTTTTCAAAGCGGATCCGCAAATTTTTGCCGGAAAAGCTGGCGTACGCAATTACCCGCTGGCGCAATATCAATATGCAGCGCTTCACCTATTGGTACGCGCGCACAAACCCCGAGAAGATGGGAACGAAGCTCATCGACATGGCGCGCGCAGAACTACCCGCGAGCGTCGATGTCGATACCCATTTCGTGCCCAGCTATAATCCTTGGGAGCAGCGGCTGTGCCTTATTCCCGATAGTGACATGTTCAAGGCGATTTCTGAAGGCAAGGCCGAGGTCGTCACCGACCATATCGACCATTTTACCAAAACTGGCATCCAGTTGAAATCAGGCAAGCATATCGAAGCCGATATCATTGTCACCGCCACCGGCCTAAATCTGGTGACGATGGGCAAGACTGCAATCAGTGTCGATGGCGCGGCGGTCAATTTCGGCGAACATTTCAACTATAAGGGCGTGATGTATAACGACATCCCGAACCTTGCGAGCGTGTTCGGCTATATCAACGCGTCATGGACGTTAAAGACCGATATTGTGGCTGATTATGTCTGCCGCTTGCTTAAGGAAATGGACCGCAAGGGCGCTGTTGTTGCCAACCCGAAACTGACCGATCCCGACATGCCGCGCCTGCCGTTCGTGAAGGATTTCAGCTCTGGCTATTTCGCGCGTAGCTTCGACAAACTTCCCAAGAACGGCGACCGCCATCCGTGGCGCGTGTTGCAGGATTATGCAGCCGAGAAGAAAATCCTGACGCAGGAAGCGGTGGATGATGGCGTGATGGTTTTTTCTGGGCCGACCGTCGCGGCTAAAGCCGATCCGGTCGAAACGCTGATCGCTGCTGAATAACTAGCTGTCAGCGTCGCGTACCGTGGCCGCCACGCGCCGCGTTTCAAGGACCGGTTCGGGCGCAATGATGTGCGTGCGGCGTTTTACGACCCATATCAGCAGCGCCAGGCCAAGCAGCGCCATGACCGCCATACCGCCCATGAACCAGCCGGTAAACATCCGCATCTGCGCAGCGTGGGCCAGCAATTCCGGTGGCTTGTCGGCGGCATTCACGTCCCAATATTCAATCTCGAACTTGCCACTTTCGGGCCGGTACATGCGGATTTCCGAGCTTATCCATTGCTTGCCGTCCTTGGTTGCGAAAGTCAGGTTGACCTCGTTCTCGTTCGGGCCGAGCAACTCGGCTTTGGGCTGGTAAATCGCGGGCACCAGCGGCGGTGATTTTTTAAGCAGCGCCGACATTTCGGCAAACTGGATGCGGCTATCGTCTACAAAGGTTTTCGACATGAATTTCTCGGCCGCAGCCTGATCGCCGCGCTTCACCGCCGCCAGAAATGGCGTCGTCACGGCTGCAACATCGTCGGGTAACGGCACCTCGTTCACCGGCGCACCGTTGCAGGCGGAAAGGCCGAAGACCGACAGCGCCACGGCCAGAACAAGAAAAATACGTGGCATTTCTGAAATTTCTCCCGTTTCGGTCCGATTGCCGCTATCGCAGCCTTCATGCGTTATGACGATTTGATCCAGCCTGACAACGGCCAACCTGCAACCCCCATCCACATAATCGACAAGGACGGTTTTGACGCGTGGCTTGCCACGCAGCCCGACACCGTCCGCACCGCCGTCAAAGCGCAGAAATTCGATGGCGTATCTAATGATATAGCCATCCTGCCCGGCGACAAACCCGGGGAATGGGCTGTAGTCGCTGGCGTTGCGGATGCGGCTACGTTGGGAGTGTGGAACCTCGCTAAGGCGTCGGATAGCTTGCCAGAGGGTACTTACCGATTGCCTGATGCTGATGCAGGCGACGCAATGCTGGGCTGGATGCTCGGGCAATATCGCTATCACGAATATCTTAGCGAGCCGAAGGTTACCGGCGCGCGAGTTCTGCTTGTCAAGGAACCGGGTCGCATTCGCAACGCCGCGCATCAGGCTGCTGCCACCTCGCTCGTCCGCGATTTGGTCAACCGGCCTGCTGGCGATTGCGGGCCGAATGCGCTGGAGGCCGAGGCGAAGCGTATCGCCAAGGCGCACAAGGCCGTAATCACCGTCACCAGCGGCGAGGCGCTGGAGACCGGTTATCCGCTGATACATGCTGTCGGCAAGGCGGCGATGCGCGAACATGCACCGCGCCTGATCGAACTCGAATGGGGCGACCCGCGCCATCCACGCGTCGCGATAGTCGGTAAGGGGATTACCTTCGACAGCGGCGGACTCGACATCAAACCCGCCAGCGGCATGCGGATCATGAAGAAGGATATGGGCGGTGCGGCGCATGCGCTGGCGCTCGCCGATCTTATCATGGCCGCACATTTGCCGGTGCGGCTGCATATGCTGGTTGCGGCGGCGGAGAACAGCATTGCGGGCAATGCGTTCCGCCCGGGTGATATCTTGAAGAGCCGCAAAGGGATTACTGTCGAGATCGACAATACCGATGCCGAGGGGCGGCTGGTATTGGCCGACGCGCTAACGAAGGCGCTTGAGGATAAGCCAGTTTTGATCGTCGATTTTGCCACGCTGACCGGCGCGGCGCGTGTGGCTTTGGGGCCGGATTTGCCTGCGATGTTCAGCAATGATGATGAGGTTGCCGAAGCGCTACAAAAAGCCGCCAAATCCTCCAATGATCCGCTGTGGCGCATGCCGCTCTGGGCACCTTATGCCGACATGCTCGACAGCGACATTGCCGATACAGCGAACAGCGGCGGAGCGTTTGCCGGCGCGGTGACGGCGGCGCTCTTCATGCAGAAATTTGTGCCCGACGATGTGCCGTGGGTGCATCTCGATACCTATGCGTGGCGGCCCACCAACAAGCCCGGGCGGCCCAAAGGAGGCGAGGCGCTTGGATTGCGTGCGGTCTTCGGCTATCTGGCGGACAAATATCCGGCGCGCTGACGCCTAATCGATTGAAGGACAAAGCATTTGGGTGACGGCCAGATACAGGCGGGGGGACGGCCTATCTACAAACTGACAGGCCATAGCCTTGTCGGGGACAATCGCACGACGCCAATTCGCGGTGATCTCGCGGACATCAGTCTTGCGGGTAAGCTGTTCGCGCCGCATTATGCCGTGCCGATGCTGCGTACAGGGATAGCGCCGGTCACCGAAATCCACGCCGAAGCGCACGCGACATCCATGCCGGTCAGCGCCTTGATGCACGGTGAGGAATTTGCGGTGCTCGATGTCGCGGGCGAATGGGCGTGGGGCTATTGCCTGCACGACAATTATCTCGGCTATCTGCGCTTTGCCGAGCTGGGCGAGGATTTCGACGCAACGCATATTGTGAGCGCGGCGGCGACGTTGTTGTTGGCTGCACCCACAACCAAAGCGCCGGTACTTGCCCGCTATCCGATGGGGGCGCAGCTGCTCTGCGGCGAAGCGAGTGAATGCGGCAAATATCTGGCTTGTGAAAACGGTTTCATCCCGCTGGTGCATTTGTCGGAAGTCGGGGCGGTCGAAGCTTCCCCCGCCGACCTCGCTGAGCAACTGATCGGCACGCCCTATAGCTGGGGCGGGCGCAGCGGCGATGCGATTGACTGCTCGGGGCTGGTGCAGCTTGTGTTTGGCTTGAAAGGCGTCCTCGCGCCGCGCGACGCCGATATGCAGCAAGCGGAGTTTGGCGAGGATTTGGCGGAAGGCGAAGCGTTGCAACGCGGCGACCTGGTTTTCTTCCCCGGTCACGTCGGCATCATGACCGACGCCGAGAATATCATCCACGCCAACGGCACCGCGATGGCGGTGAGCGTTGAGCCACTGACCGATGCGGCGGCAAGATTTGCCGAGCATGACGAAGCGATCGTGGCGCGGAAGCGGGTTGCGCTTTGACCAAATCCATTTTCATCGACGGCGCAGCTGGAACCACCGGCCTTGAAATCGCCGACCGGATCGCAGGGCGGCCTGAGTTCCAACTCATCACCCTCGACGACGACAAGCGCAAAGACCCCGCGGCCAAGCGCGAGGCGCTGAATGATGCCGATTTCGTCATCCTTTGCTTGCCCGACGATGCCGCGAAGGATGCGGTGGCGATGACCACGTCGGCCACCACGCGCATCATCGACGCATCGACCGCGCACCGCGTTGACCCGCATTGGGCCTATGGCTTCCCCGAATATCGCAAGGGCCAGCATGACCGCATCGCCGAGGCGCGGCTGGTCAGTAATCCCGGTTGCTACCCCACCGGCTTTCTGGGGCTGGTCGCGCCTCTGGTCGCGGCGGGCCTGATCCCCGAGGACTGGCCCTATACCGTCAACGCAGTGTCGGGCTATTCGGGCGGCGGAAAGGCGCTGATCGAACGGTTCGAAAGCGGCGACGGAGCGGACATCGGCTTTCGCACCTATGGCCTCGACCTCAGCCACAAGCATGTGCCCGAAATGCAGACACATGCAGGTCTCGGCCTTGCGCCGATCTTCTCCCCCGCCGTGGTCCGCGCCTTTCGCGGCATGATGGTCGAGGTGCCGCTGCCGATTTCGGTCATGCCGGGCAGCGACAGTCCTGAGGAAATGCGGAACGCGCTCGCCGCGCATTATGCGGGTTCGCCGGTGGTGCATGTCCATGAAGAACTCGCGCCGTCAGAACTGCTGATCCTCAACACGCAGGAGCCGTCCGACCGGCTCGACCTTTATGTGCTGGGTTCGCCCGACAATACGCAGGTGCGGTTGCTGGCGATGCTCGACAATCTCGGCAAAGGCGCAAGCGGCGCGGCGGTGCAGAATTTGAATATCATGGCCGGGTTGGACGAGACGAGCGGGTTGCGGTTGTGATTATTCGGCCAACTCCGCCCAGTCACGAGAGTCTTTCTTAAGCCATTCAAAATCATAATCGTAATCAAAGCCTCTCCCAGATTTGCACTGATGCTTGGCAAGCAAAGTATTGTCTTTGAGCACCATAAGCCCATCTACATCTTCGGCATAACGCCCTTGATAGTTGGGCGCGCTAAAGCGGCGAAACAATATGTAATGATAGTCGCCGTTGGTGATTCGCAAGCTGCGATGTTCGGCACGCGAAAACAACGTGTAGTTGTAAGCAACATCTTCGCTGTCAGTGTCGCGTATCAACTTCAGTTCAGGCTTGCCAGCAGGCCCGAATTCGTAACTGAGCGACAACGAACTAGCGATCACGCGAACCTGCTTTTTGCCAAACGAACATGAAAATGCGATCTTGGCCTTTGTGCCAATATCCTGTGCGGTGAGCGGTATTGCTGGAAGGGCAACCGCTAGCAGTCCCATTAAGGCAAAGTGCGCCTTTGTCATCTCAATAAGGCGGCTTATCAAAACCCTTCGGGCTCGCGGTAAATATCTCGCAGCCATCTTCGGTGATGCCGATGCTATGTTCGAACTGCGCGCTCAGGCTCCGGTCGCGCGTCACCGCCGTCCAGCCATCTTCCAAGACCTTGCCCGCCGCCTTGCCGATGTTGATCATAGGCTCGATGGTAAAGATCATGCCGGGGCGAAGCTCTGGTCCGGTGCCGGGACGTCCTGCATGGACGATTTCGGGGGCGTCGTGGAATAATTGGCCCAGACCGTGCCCGCAAAAATCGCGGACCACGCCGTAGCGGTGCTTTTCGGCGTGGGTCTGGATCGCATGGCCGATGTCGCCGACACGGTTGCCGGGCTTGGCTTGCTCGATACCGAGCATCAAACATTCATAGGTCACATCGACAAGGCGTTTGGCCTTTACCGGTACGTCGCCGACAAGGAACATGCGGCTGGTGTCGCCGTGCCAGCCGTCCAGTTGCGGGGTCACGTCGATATTGACGATGTCGCCGTCCTTCAATTTCTTGTCCGAAGGGATGCCGTGGCAGATGACGTGATTGATGGAAATGCAGCAGCTATGCGTATAGCCGCGATAGCCCAGAGTCGCCGGAACCCCGCCGCCGCGCATCGTCATTTCGCGCACAATATCATCGAGCTCTTGCGTCTCCACGCCCGGCACGACATGCGGCACCAAAGCGTCAAGTATCTCGGCGGCGAGCCGTCCGGCCTTGCGCATGCCTTCGAAGCCCTCGGCCCCGTGCAATTTGATAACCCCGTCGCGGGCAATGCCGGCCTCCGCGGGCGTGACGCTTACATATTGATCCATGAAGGGTAATATAGAGCAATATTCCCGGCTTTGCGAGGGGGTGAAACATGCTATCGCACCCGAATGAAAGAATCCCGCATCTACACCGCCGCGCTTGTGATTATCGGCGATGAAATCCTCTCCGGCCGCACGCAGGACAAGAATATCAGCCAGATTGCCTTGTGGCTGAATATCCAGGGCATTCGCTTGGGCGAAGTGCGCGTTGTTGCTGATGTCGAGGAAGCGATTGTCGAAGCGGTGAATGCATTGCGCGCGCGGAATGATTATCTGTTCACCACCGGCGGTATCGGCCCGACGCATGACGACATCACGGTGGATGCGATTGCCGCGGCCTTAGGTGTAGACGTAGTCATCCACCCCGAGGCAAGCGCTGTCCTCCACAAATATTACGAGACGCGCGGCGGAATCAACGAGGGCCGCCTGCGCATGGCGCGGGTGCCCGATGGCGCTGATCTTATCCCCAACAAGATGTCGGGCGCACCGGGGATCCGCCACGGCAATATCTTCATCATGGCGGGAGTGCCGCATATCACCGCAGGAATGCTCGACGCGCTGACCGGCCAATTGGAAGGTGGTGCGCCGCTCTTGTCGCATCAGGTCGGCTGCTGGGTCGCCGAAAGCGAAGTCGCAAAGTTGCTCGGCGATACCGAAAAGCATCATGAAGGCTGCCAGATCGGCAGCTACCCGTTCTTCCGCGAGGGCAGGGTCGGCGCGAACTTCGTCGTGCGGACCACCGACGCGCACAAGCTCAACGAATGTGTCGAGGACTTGAAGCTGGGGCTTCGCGGCCTGGGTTATGAAAGCGTCGATGGTGGAATTTGAACGGCACTTCGTCGTTTCGTTCATCTGCGGTCAACCCGCGCCCGCAATAAGGACCGTAATGCGCAAATTCTCCCATGCTATCGCCCTCGCAGCCCTGTTGCTGACCACATCTGCTTATGCCCAGTCTGCACCGACTGCCGCGACCGCGACCAAGCCCATCAAACAGCCCTGGCTGTACGAGGGCAGCGATGTTCCGGTTGACGACACTTGGACATTCGGCGAACTACCCAATGGACTTCGATATGCGGTCAAGCGCAATGATGTTCCGGCCGGGCAGGTTTCGATCCGTGTCCGCATCGACGCCGGAGCATTGCACGAAAATAACGAAGAACTCGGATTTGCGCACTTAATAGAGCATCTGTCATTTCGGGGATCGACCTTTGTCCCGGACGGCGAAGCCAAGCGTATCTGGCAGCGCTTTGGCGTCACCTTCGGCAGCGATAGCAACGCGCAGACGACGCCAACGCAGACGGTCTACAAACTCGATTTGCCCAATGCCACGCCAGAGAAACTCGACGAGTCGGTCAAAATCATTTCCGGCATGATCCGCAACCCGCGTATTTCCGACGTCGCGCTCAATGCCGAGCGCGCTATCGTGCTCGCCGAACTGCGCGAAAATAGCGGTGCGCAAATGGTCTATAGCGATGCGCTGCGTCAGCATGCATTCCAAGGCCAGCGGCTCGCCAACCGCTCGACGATCGGGACGCCGGAAACGTTGCAGGCCGCCGATGCAATTCGCCTGAACGCGTTCCATGACCGCTGGTACCGCCCCGAAAATGCCGTAATCGTGATGGCTGGCGACATGGAGCCAGCGCAGCTTGCCAACCTCGTCCAGAAATATTTCAATGATTGGAAGGGCACTGGCCCGCGCGCGCCTGAGCCTGCATTCGGTGACCCCACGCCGACCGGTACGCCGACGCGTGTGCTTGTCGAGCCGACGCTGCCTACCACCGTCAGCATCGCCTATCTGCGCCCCTGGCGAAAGGTCGATGATACCATTGCCTATAACGAGCAATTATTGATCGACGCGCTCGCATTGCAGATCATCAACCGCAGGCTCGAAGTTCAGGCACGCAGCGGCGGCAATTATCTTTTTGCAGAGGTCGCGCAGGAAGATATTTCGCGCACCGCTGATGCGACTCTGGTCTCCGTGACGCCGGTTGGCGAACAATGGGAAGCTGCGACTAAAGACGTTCGCGCGGTGATTGCGGACGCCACCCTGACGCCGCCTTCAAAAGCCGATATCGACCGCGAGAAGGTCCTGTTCGGCAACGCGTTGCGCACCATGCTCGACAGCTATCCGTTCGAAGCCGCCGCCAAGCAGGCCGACGATATCGTGCAGGCGGTCGATATCCGCGAAACCGTAGCCGCGCCGAAAACGGTGGTTCAGGTGTTCGAGGGGATGAAGGACAAGATTACGCCGGAACGGCTGTTGGCATCCACACAAACGCTGTTCAAGGCAGACGCCACGCGCTTGATGCTGTCGTCGCCAACTGCAGTCAAGGACGGTGACAACCGCACACTTGCCGCGTTGCAGGCGACCGTTGCCGCGAACAAGGGCGCGCGGCTTGCGGAAAATGCGCTCGGTTTTGATGCCCTGCCAAAGCTGGGTACTCCGGGCAAGATTGTTTCGGAAACAGCAGTTTCTCGACTAGACATGAGTCGGGTCGAACTATCTAATGGTGTTCGCGCCTTACTCTATTCCAACAAGGCCGAGAGTGGGCAGATTCGCGTGTTGGTGCGCTTCGGGCGTGGTTATCAGTCGGTGACGCCTGCGCAGGGAGGGTTGCTCTGGGCCGGCGGGCTGGTTTTGCCAGAGAATGGCATCGGCAAGCTGAAGCGGACGCAAATTGACCAGATGGTCAACGGCCGCCGCATCGAGCTGAGCTTTGCTATCGACGATGACGCTTTCGAGTTCGCCGCCAACACACGTCCTGATGACCTCGCCGACCAGTTGACGTTGATCGCGACAAAGCTCGAACATCCTGGATGGGACGGAGCGCCGGTCGAACGGGCCAAAGCGCTCGCGAAGTCGGGCTATGACAGTTTTGAAATGTCGGCGACTTCCGTGTTGCAGCGCGATCTTGAATATCTGCTGCGTGGCAACGATTCGCGATGGAAATCGGCCGCACCAGCCGATGTCGCGAAGATCGACGCCGCCAAATTCCAGGTTTATTGGGCGCCTTTGCTGGCAGCCGGTCCGGTCGAGGTGATGCTGTTCGGTGACTTTGATAAGGCCACCGCGCTTGCCGCGCTCGAAAAGAGCTTCGGTGCCATGAAGCCAAGGCCTGCGCCGGTTGTTGTTCCCGCAGCACAGAGCATAGTCTTCCCCGCGCCGAATACGTCGCCGGTAAGGCTGACGCACAAAGGTTCACCCGACCAAGCGGCTGCGGTCATGGCATGGCCAACCGGCGGCGGGCTGGCAGGCGTTACCGAAAGCCGGCAACTCGAGATATTGGCAGCGGTGTTTCGTGACCGGTTGTTCGAGAAATTCCGTGCCGAACAGGCGGCAAGCTATAGTCCGGACATGGCGGCGAACTGGCCAAAGGATTTCCCCAGCGGTGGCTATTTGATGGCTTATACGCAAGTTAAGCCCGGTGATGTCGACCGCTTCTTCGCGTTCGCTGACGAGGTTGCAACCGACCTTTCGGCCAACCCGGTCAGCGCCGATGAGCTGCAGCGCGCGGTCGAGCCGATGAAGCAGAACATCGAACGCGCCGCGTCAGGAAATACTTTCTGGCTCAACCAGTTAAAGGGTGCAACTTATGAACCTGCGCGTTTTACGGCGCTTGGGAAGCTCTATACCGACTATAGCGGCGTGACTCCGTCGATTTTGCAGGAATTGGCAAAACGATATTTCATCAAGGACAAGGCCTGGAAACTGGTGGTCGAACCACAAGCGGGCGGGGCGAGACAGACCGTTTCCCGCTAGACCTCATTTTGGAAAGCCACACTAAGCCACTGCTGGCGCGCCTGCCGATTTGCGGGAGTCGCTACAATGGCACAACGCTACGTGCTGTGGCTCGCCGCTGACTTTATATCTGACCGTGCCGCAATGGCATCCGCCTTCATGTTCCAAATCGGCTCTCCTTTGCCGCATTTTTAGCAGCAAATCAGAACATTTAAAGAACATATTTGGAAAGATCGGTGTCCTTGGCAATTCCCGACAGCTGTTTGCTGACATAATCGGCATCGATAGTGAGTGTCTCCCCTTTGCGATCCTCGGCTTCGAAACTGATCTCTTCGAGCAACTTCTCCATCACCGTCTGCAATCGCCGCGCCCCGATATTCTCGACGGTTGCGTTGACGTCGAATGCGATGCGCGCAATCGCGTCAATGGCATCATCGGTGAAGTTCAGCGTCACTTCTTCGGTTGCCATTAGCGCCGCATATTGCGTCGGCAAATTGGCGCGGGTTTCGGACAGGATGCGGACGAAATCCTTGTGCTCCAGCGCGCGCAATTCGACACGGATCGGCAGGCGGCCCTGAAGTTCGGGCAGCATGTCGCTCGGCTTTGAGATGTGAAACGCGCCCGAGGCGATGAACAGGACATGGTCGGTTTTCATCGGACCATATTTTGTAGCTACAGTGGTGCCCTCGATCAGCGGCAGCAAATCGCGCTGGACACCCTCGCGGCTGACCGAGCCGCCGCGCACGTCGGATACGGCTATTTTGTCGATCTCGTCGAGAAAAACGATGCCATTGGCCTCTGCATCAGCCAAAGCCACGCGGTTCACATCGTCCTGATCGAGGCGCTTTTCGGATTCTTCTTCGACCAGCTTCGTCCATGCATCGGGCACCTTCATTTTGCGGCGCTTGAGATTGTCCTTGCCGAACGCTTTGCCCATCATTTCGCCCAGATTGATCATCCCGACATTGCCGCCCATTCCGGGTATTTCCATTGGCACAGCAGGGCTGTCGGAGACTTCTATTTCGATCTCGACGTCGTCCATATGCCGGTCGCGGATTCGTTGGCGGAACGCCTCGCGCGTGGCCTCGCTGGCGGTGTCGCCGGCGAGTGGTTTCAAGATACGCTCCATCGCAGCGGTCTCGGCGGCCTCGCGGACATGTTCGCGGCGGCGTTCCTTTTCAAGGCGCACGGCCTCTTCGGCAAGGTCGCGCGCGATCTGCTCGACGTCGCGGCCGACATAGCCGACCTCGGTGAATTTGGTTGCCTCGACCTTGATGAACGGCGCGTCGGCAAGCTTTGCCAAACGGCGGCTGATCTCGGTCTTGCCGCAGCCGGTCGGGCCGATCATCAGGATGTTTTTAGGCGTCACCTCGTCGCGTAGGTCCGCGCCGAGCCGCTGACGCCGCCAGCGGTTGCGCAGGGCGACCGCGACCGCACGTTTGGCATCGGCTTGGCCGATAATATGCTCGTCAAGAGCGGCGACTATCGATTTTGGGGTAAGGTTCTGATTCATATCCGCCTAAATGGTGGATGGTGCGGGCGATTCAAGTGGTTTGGCTGGCATGGCTTTGATATGCCGCCCCGCTGCCGCTGCCGCTGCCGCTGCCGCTGCCGCTGCCGATGCCGCTGCCGTCGCTCCTCGCTATCGACGATTTTCTGACCGACCCGCACGTCGCGCGTGCAAGGGCTTGTCGGGTGTGCATATCGATCCGTGTTTCTATTCGGGCATCCTATACTTGAACTTGCCCGAGCATTGCCGGGGTGGAACCGAATTTTATCGCCACAACCGTACCGGCCATGACCGTGTGCCGATGGATGCTGCGCAGATGCTGGCGGCGGGCTATACCGACCCCAATCGGCTTATCGAGGAAGTGGTCAACCGCGACACATTAAAGCCATCCAAATGGGAAAAGCAGTTCACCGTGCCGATGCGGTTTAACCGACTGATCCTGTTGAGCCCGTGGATGTTCCATAATTCAGCACGCGGGTTCGGCAGCAACAAGGAAAATGGCAGGTTGGTGCACCTGATGTTTTTTGCTGTTACTTAAGCGACGCTGTCGAGGCTTTCGACGGTAAGCTGATCGTTGGTGTAGACGCAAATCTCGGCAGCTATCTTCATCGCATGGCGCGCCATCTTGTCTGCATCGCTTTCATAATCTTGCAATGCCCGTGCTGCGGAAAGCGCATAGTTCCCGCCAGAACCAATCGCTGCGATGCCATCTAACGGTTCAAGTACATCGCCATTGCCGGTGAGGATCAAGGTCACATCGTTGTCCGCAACAATCATCATCGCCTCTAAGTTGCGGAGATATTTGTCCGTCCGCCAGTCCTTCGCAAGTTCCACAGCCGCGCGCATCAATTGACCGCGATGCTGCTCCAGCTTCTTTTCGAGCCGTTCGAAAAG
>JANLSY010000082.1:0-9525 GCA_031362665.1 Sphingomonadales bacterium | reverse complement strand
GGGCTGCGCGCCATCCTGCGCCAAGACCCCGACGTCGTGATGGTCGGCGAAATCCGCGACCGCGAGACCGCCGACATTGCGGTGCAAGCGGCACTCACCGGGCATCTCGTGCTGACCACAGTGCATACCAATGATGCATTGGGCGCGATCACGCGGATGCGCGACATGAAGGTCGAGCCGTTCCTCTTGGCCTCGACCTTGCGGGCAGTGATCGCGCAGCGGTTGGTTCGGCGGCTATGCCCGTCGTGCCGCGAGCCGGTGCAGGCAGATGGGAGCGTCGCGTCGTTGCTCGGTTTCGACCGGGGAACAGTGGTCTACAAGGCGGTCGGCTGCCCTGAATGCAAGGGAACCGGCTATCAGGGACGAATTGGTGTATTCGAGGCGGTCCGCGTCGATGAAACCATACGCCGGCTGATCAACGACGGCGGTGATGAAGCGATATTGGCGCGCCATGCATTCCTCAACCAGCCGAACTTGAGCGCAGCGGCACGTAAGCTGGTGCGCGCCGGCGATACCACGCCCGAAGAAGCGATCCGCATTTCGCGGCGCGAAGACATCGTCGATGCCTAATTTCGCATATCACGCGATCGACCCCGAGGGGCGCGAAAAGCGTGGGCGGATCGCAGCCGCGAACGATGACGGCGCGCGTGCGGCGCTGACTGAGAAAAAGCTTTATATCGTGAGCGTCGAGCCTGCGCCTGAACGGGCACCGGCATTGGCGGCGCTTCCGATGCGGCGCCGCAAACTGAGTGCGCAGCAGCTCACTCTGTTTACCCGGCAATTGTCATCACTGGTGCAGGTCAGTCCACTCGAAGAATCGCTACGCACCATTAGCCGCCAGAGCGAAAAGCCACAGACGCGCGCTATTCTAACCGAAGTGCATAGCGGGGTGGTCGAAGGCCAGCGCCTGTCCGAAGCGATGCGGCGTGAAAGCGCCAGCTTTCCCGCACTGTACCGCGCGATGATCGCGGCAGGCGAGGGGGCTGGCACGTTGCCTCTGATCACCGAGCGCCTCGCGGCTTTGCTTGAAAGGCAGGCGGAGATGCGCGGCAAGCTGATCGGTGCGCTGGCCTATCCCGCGATATTGTCGCTGGTGGCGATACTCGTGGTGATGGGCCTCATGGTCTCGGTCGTCCCGCGCGTCGTCGAGCAGTTCGATAATGTCGACCAGCAATTGCCGCTAATCACGCGCATCGTGATCGGCATTTCGGCATTTCTAGCCAGCTACTGGTGGGCGTTGCTGATCGTCATCGTCGTTGGCGGCCTGATTTTCTGGCAGGCACTTAAGCAACCCGCCTTCCGCTTCTCGGTCGACCGGACAATACTCCGCCTCCCGCTTCTCGGCAAACTTTTGCGTAATCTCCACGCCGCTCGCATGGCGCGCACTTTGGCGACGATGGTCGCAAGCCGCCTGCCTCTTCTGGAAGGCCTTCGCCTTACGGGCGGCACGATTCGCAACAAGGTGTTGGCACGCGCCAATGACGAGATTGTCGAAGCGGTACGCAGCGGCGGCAGCCTGTCGGGCGCGATGCGTGCCAGCGGCGTGTTCCCGCCCCTTCTCGTTTATCTAACGGCCAGCGGCGAGAGCGCAGGCCAACTCGACCTGATGCTCGAGCGCGCCGCCGAATATCTTGAACGCGAATTCGACAATTTCACCAGCACCGCCTTGTCGCTGCTCGAACCGCTAATCATTGTCGCAATGGGCGGGGTTGTTGCTGTCATCATACTGGCGATATTATTGCCTATCCTCCAACTGCAAAATCTAACGGGATTATAGAAATGCGCCGTTTGCTCTTCCGCCTTTTCACCGATTTTCGCCGCGCGCCCGCGAAATATCGCACCAAGCCGCAACCCAATGGTTTCACGCTGGTCGAGATGATGGTTACGCTCTTCATTCTGGCGCTGTTGACCACCGTCGTCGCAATCAATGTGCTGCCCAATCAGGACAAGGCGATGGTGCAAAAGGCCAAGGCCGATATTGCGGTTTTGGGGCAGGCAATGGAAACTTATCGCCTCGATAATTTGACTTACCCTGACGCAGGCGCAGGCCTTCAAGCGCTCGTGACGCCGCCAGCAGGTGCAGGTGCGCGCACCGAAGGCTATATCAAGAAGCTGCCCAACGATCCTTGGAACCGGCCATATCAGTATAGCAACCCCGGCAAGAACGGTGCGTTCGATGTATATTCGCTCGGTGCCGATGGCGCGCCTGGCGGCGAGAATGAAAATGCGGATATCTACGGCGAATAAGCCGTCGCACATCAACATTCCGGATAGCGAACGCGGCTTCACATTGGTCGAGCTGATGGTTGTGATCTTCATCATCGGCCTCGCCAGCGCCGCCGTGGTGATGACTGCGCGCGCGCCCGAACGTGGCGCCCGCGACGAGGCCGAGCAACTGGCGGCGCGGATAGCGGCGCTGCGCGATCATGCGATACTGCAATCGCGCACCATGGCGGTGTGGGTGCGGCCTTCGGGCTATGGCTTTGAAGCGCGGTTAGCGGGCGAATGGTCCCAACTATCCGAAGCGCCGTTTGTCACCAGCGAATGGCGGCGCGGGACGGCTGTACAGCTTGGCGGTGCACGACAAATGCGCGTTGCGTTCGACAGCACGGGCATGCCGTCGACTGCCGCTCGCATTGCTCTCAAACGAGGTGATGCCTCCGTAAACGTCGATGTCGCCGCAACGGGAGATGTGCGTGTCGCTCGGTAAAGGTTCATCGCAAAACGGTTTCACCTTGCTTGAAATCATGGTCGCGCTGGCGATTTTCAGCCTCGCTGCGCTGGCGATGGTGCGGCTGCAGGGCTATTCTGTGCGCTCGACCGCAAATCTGGGCGATAGCGGCATGGCGTGGCAGGTCGCGCGTAATGTCGCTGTCGAAATCCTCTCCAATCCTGCGCCCCCGACGTTGGGCGAGACCAATGGCGAGGAGGTCAATGGCGGCCGGAACTGGCGCTGGACCGCGACGACGGCAAAAACCGATGATGCGCGGTTGGTCCGGATTGATATCGCGGTTGTCGGGACCGGCAATGCGGCGCTACGCAAGGCGCAACTCACGATAGCGCGGCCGGTCGAGCAGTGAGACAGATGCCCGCCTCAGAGGCCGGATTTACGCTGGTCGAACTGCTAGTGGCGCTGGCGATCTTTGCGATGATCTCGGTTGCGGGGGTAACCCTTCTACGCTCGGGAAGCGACACCCAGATTGCGGTCAAAAACCGTCTTGAAGACTTGTCGCGGACGAACCGTTTGGCCAACGCGCTCGAAAGCGACCTTGCGCAGGCCGTCGCCCGTCCGCTCCGCGATATAGCGGGGCAGCCTGTTCCCGCATTCATTCAGACCGACGCCAATATACCAGATGCGCTATTCGGTTTTGTCCGTGCCGGCTGGTCCAATTTCGACGAAAGCCCGCGTGCCGGACTGCAACGCGTAGCCTATGTGCTCGACGGCAAGGCCTTGAAGCGGATCGGCTGGCCAATGCTCGACGGTGCGGCTCCCGGCGAGGCGGCGACGTTGGTCGAAAATGTCAGTACTGCGCAAATCCGCTTTCGCGACGATACCGGCGAGTGGCGCAGCGATTGGACCGCGACGGACGCTAATGCGTTGCCGCGCGCAGTCGAACTGCGCCTGACCATCGCTGGCAAGCCAGAGCAGCGCATGCTGTTTCTAGTCGGACCACAAACCCGGCCCAAGCTGCAAATTGTGGACGAAGGCTGATGCAACCAAAATCATCCGAGCGCGGCGCGGCCTTGCTGTCAGTTTTATTAATGGTCGCAGTGCTTGCAGTCATTGCAGCGACCACGCTTGACCGTTTGTCACTGTCGAGCAAATTGTCGGGCAATGGTAACGCGCTCGCGCAAGCCCGCATGTTCAGCTACGCCGCCGAGAATATCGCCGCCGCGCGCATCGAGGATCTTGTCGCACGCGACGCTGCACAGACCACGCTGGAGGGCGGCTGGCTGAACAGTGAGCAGGTGCTCCCCATCCCCATTGGCCGCGCTACCGCCAAAGTGCGCGATGCAGGCAATTGCTTCAATCTCAATAGCCTCGTCACCGAAACCGAGGGCAGATACCAGGCCAGCGCTGTGGGGCAGGAGCAGATGACTTCGCTGATGGTTGTGCTTGGCATCAACGAAAACAGCGCACGCCCCATCGCTGCTGCCGCCGCCGACTGGGCAGATAGCGATGTCACGCCGTTACCCGGTGGTGCCGAAGACGACGCCTATCGCGCTTCCGCAACGCCCTATCTCGCCGCCAACCGGCCTTACGCACATCCGAGCGAATTGCGTGCGGTCAAAGGCGTCACGCCTGCGATTTATGCCAAGTTGCGCGGCTGGCTTTGCGCCTTGCCCGAAGCGACGCTCTCGCCGCTCAATGTAAACACATTGCTGCCCGAACAGGCACCCCTTCTGGCGATGCTTTTCCCGCCAGGAAGGCTATCTCCAGTGGCAGCGCGTAGCCATCTCGCCAAGCGTCCGGCAAGTGGCTATGGCAGCCTCATTCGATTCTGGGAGGCGCCCGAACTATTGGCGCTCGGGGCTTCACCGCTGGTACAAGGGCAGGTCAAATTGACGACCAAATATTTCCTGCTGGATAGCGACGTGTCGCTGGGCGAACTGTCGCTACAGGGCGAGGCGATGATTGTCGCTTCACCTGCACCCGCGCGCGTCGTGTGGCGCAGCTGGGGGGAGCAGGAATGACGCTGATAGTCACCCGCTTTCCCACGCACGATGCTGACGATCCCGCAATATGGCGCGTTGCCGACGGCGCGTGGAATGGCGGTGCATCATTGTCGCAATTTCTCGCGACCGACGAGGATGCAACGGTCATGGCACTGGTTGGACCTGCCGATGCGCGCTGTGTCTGGTCCTCGCTTCCCGATCTGGAACCGAAACAGGCGGAAGGTGTTGCCCGGATCAGGGCAAGCGAACATTCGCTTGGGCAGGTTCATGCCGTCGCGAGCCATCTCGCTGACGATATGGTCGTGACTGCCACAATAGCGCCTTCTGTGATGGAATATGGTTTGTCCCGGCTGGCTTTGCAGGGGCTCAATCCTGACATCGTCATCCCCTTGGGAATGGTTGTAGATGCCCATCCCGACCAGATCATCGGCGTCGAATATGATGGCCAGACGCTGCTGCGCGGTTTGCGCTTTGCCATTCCCGATGAACCCGTGTTCCACAACCTGCTTGTCGGCGAACAATCAGTTGAAGCCATTGAGGACGCCCGATTGCAGGCGATGATCGTGGCGGCTGCCGACCGTCCTGCGCTAAACCTGCGGGAAGGCGTTTTCGCCAAGCGGCTGCCGCGAGAATGGGGTACTTCTATACAGCGTCGTTGGATTGCGCGACTGCTCGGCGGGCTGGTTACGGCTTCGCTGCTGTTAGGACTGGTTACATGGGCCAAGCATAGAAGCGCGATATCATCCGAAAACGCCCGTGCGCTTGCAGCCGCGCAAAAGATCGACCCGTCGATTAGTGATCCGGCACAGGCTGAAGTCGCGCTCGACCGGGCATTGGCGCAAAAGGGCTTGGCAAAGGGCCGCTTCGCGCCGCTGTCGGCAGGGCTTTGGCGCTCGGTCAAGTCTTCACCCAATGTGACCGTAAGGGAATTGCGATACGGCGCCAGCGGTATCTTGACTGTAGTCCTAGCTGCGCCAGATGCGAATAGCGTTAACAAGGCACTCATCGCCATTCAGCAGGACGGTTACCGGATCACCGCAACTCCGCGTCAGGATTCGAGCGGGGCGACGCTGGTCGATATGACGATGAGGATGCCATGATTGCAGCGGCACATAACTGGTTCATAAGCCTTAGTCGTCGCGAGCAATGGCTGGTCGCTATCGCCGGCGGTCTGACCGCATGGATCGTCGTGATATTCGGTATTGTTCTCCCTGCGCTTTCGGCAATCGATGCGGCAAAACTTGAGCTCGACGAGGCCGTCCAGCGTCGGGGCCGGATCGAGGCAACAGTTGAAAGTATTTCAAACCAAAAGCCTTCCTCGCAAACGAGCAATGCCGATATCGGCCTGATCGTTACACAAAGCGCTGCCGAACAAGGATTCGATCTGATCAAATCGGCAGGCGGCAATGCCGGGCAGGTTAGCTTCCGTATCGATCAGGCGCGCGCACCGGCCTTGCTCGCATGGCTGTCAGGCCTCGAAGCCCAGAGTATTGACGTACAGACAATGACACTGCGCGGCGGCGCGAGTGGCAGCTTGACGGTCGATGCGCAACTTCAGCGGGTGGCACCATGAACCGTCGCCATATTATTTTGACCTCGGCGATTCTGTTTGTCATTGCCGCACTGATTTTCACGCCGCTACGGACGATCGTTGGCGGCGAAGGAGTTTCAGCGCGCCTCGTCAACGGCATTGTCTGGGACGGGTCGATCCGCGACCTGCGCTTGGGGCGGCTGCCCGTCGGTGATGTAAATGCTCGGCTCCATTTCTGGCCGTTATGGCTAGGCCGCGCGCAGATTTCTATTTCGCGGGGAGATGCGCCATTTGCCCCCGGGATCAGCGGGTCGGTCACACGCCGGATTGGCGGATTTCAGGTTGAAGGGCTGAAGGCAACGCTTCCGGTGCAGACGTTATTTGCGCCGCTGCCGGCCGAAAACATAGAGCTGCAGGACTTTTCAGTCAGATTCATTGCCGGACGCTGTGCACAAGCCAGCGGAAATGTAAGGCTGACATTGGCCAACACGGTGCCATGGCTTGACCTGTCAAACGGTCTGCTTGCCAAACCGCGATGCGATGGCGGCCAACTGCTTATTCCTTTGCTCAGCCAGTCGGCGATGGAACGGTTCGACATCCGGTTTGCAGGTGATGGCACTTACACCGCGACGATATTCCTTGAGGGCGACCGAGCAGAGCAAGCGTCGTTGCTGGCACTGGCCGGCTTCCAGCCGGTCGCCAACGGTTATCGCATTGTCCGGAAGGGTCGGCTCTGAACGGCATTTACGACAGTATCGGCAGTTTTTTGGGCATGTTGCCAACCTGGTTTTTGCTCGCGTCGCTGGGGATATTGGGTGCAATCTGGGGCAGTTTCGTCGCAGCGTTGTGCAGTCGCTGGCCGAACGGGGAAAGTGTAACAAAAGGTCGCTCTCGATGCGACCAATGTGGGCAGCAGATCGCTTTTTATGATTTGGTTCCCGTCATTTCGTTCGTTTTGTTGAAGGGCAAATGCCGAGCGTGCGGGAAAAAAATCGGCGCCATGTCGCTCGCAACCGAGCTTTCCGCCATTTTGATCGGTATGGTTCCAGCATTGATACTTCCGGAAGCCCAAGCTTTCGCAGCAGCCGTTTTCGGCTGGCTGTTGCTACCTTTGATTATTCTGGACCATCAACATTTGTGGCTTCCCAATCGGCTTGTTTTCCTGCTGGCGGCGATGGGATTTGCAGCAGGAACCTTGCTGACACCGGATGTGGTGTTGGCGGACCGGGTGTTAGGCTTGATTGGGGGCTTTTTGAGTCTTGAAGTTATTCGATTGGCTTACAGGAAATTCCGACGGCTGGACGGCATGGGCGCGGGGGATCCAAAACTCTTCGGCGCGTTGGGAATCTGGTTCGGTTGGCAGGCACTGCCGATCACAATGTTGGGCGCCACTATTATCGGATTTGTATCGATTTTTGGCATGCAGTTGGCGACCGATATGCGCCGCACGGCGTTTCCGCTTGGGGCTTATCTTGGGTTGGCAGCCTATGTTGTCGCATTGACGGGATAAGAACGCGGCACGGCAAGCAGAGCCGGATATTCCATGCTTTTCAATCTACTTCGAATTTGACCCCCTGCGCGAGCGGCAGGTTGCGCCCGTAATTAATGGCACTGGTTTGACGGCGCATATAGGCTTTCCAGCTATCGGAACCGCTTTCGCGGCCACCGCCGGTTTCCTTCTCGCCACCGAATGCACCTCCAATCTCGGCGCCCGCGGTACCCATATTGACATTGGCGATGCCGCAATCCGAACCGGCTGCAGAAAGGAACATTTCGACTTCGCGAATGTCAGTGGCAAAAATCGCGGATGAAAGGCCTTGTGGTACATCATTTTGGATGGCGATTGCTTCGGCCAGAGCCGAATATTTAACGACATAGAGAATCGGTGCGAATGTTTCTTCGCGCATGCAGGCATGCGGTGCAGGGATCTCCACCAATGCGGGTCGAACATAAAATGACGTATCGCCGTTTACTTCTATTCGCTGACCGCCATGGACCCGGCCGCCCGCGACCTTGGCCGCCTCCAGCGCAATCTGCATCGCCGCGAATGCTTCATCGTCGATCAGCGGACCGACAAGTACGTCTCCGATTAGCGGGTTGCCGACGGAAATGTTTTCGTAAACGGAAACAAGTCTGGGAAGCAGCAGGTCGTAAATGTCTTGATGGACGATCAGGCGTCGCAAGCTGGTGCAGCGCTGCCCGGCGGTTCCCATCGCGCCAAAGGCGACCGCGCGCAACGTGAGATCGAGGTCCGCCGAGGGGGTAGCGATAGCGGCATTATTGCCACCTAGCTCGAGAATCGAACGGCCAAAGCGCGCAGCGACACGCTGTCCCACAGCGCGGCCCATGCGGGTCGACCCGGTTGCCGAGATGACCGGCACACGGGCGTCATCGGCCAGTTGCTGGCCCACGTCGCGCTGTCCGATCAGCAGCCCAAGCAGGCCGTCGGGTACATCTTCGCCGAAGCGTGCCGCCACGTTGTCAAAGAGCGCCTTGACCGCGATTGCCGTCAGTGGCGCTTTTTCCGACGGCTTCCAGATAATGCTGTCTCCGCAGACAAGCGCAAGCGCCGCGTTCCAGGCCCAAACAGCAACTGGAAAGTTAAATGCCGATATCACACCGACCGGGCCGATCGGGTGCCATTGTTCGACCAGACGGTGGTCGATGCGCTCCGAAGGCATCGTTAGCCCGCATAACTGGCGCGACAGGCCGACTGCGAAATCGCAGATGTCGATCATCTCCTGCACTTCGCCATATCCTTCGGATAGCACCTTGCCGACCTCAATCGAGACAAGCCGCCCAAGTGCTTCCTTGTTGACGCGCAATGCATCGCCAAGCTGACGCACGAATTCGCCACGTCGCGGCGCAGGAACGCTCCGCCAAGCCAGAAACGCCTGACGCGCCGCCCCGATTACTCTTTCGACCTCGACGGGGGGTGTTGTAGGTACCTGCCCAATGATTTCACCCGTCAAAGGTGAGCAGGCGCTGAGGTCGCCGGATTGGTATAACGATGGCGATACGCCCAGAGCTCCCAGCAAATTTGCGGCTTCAATACCAAGCGGGTTGCTCATTTTCATTTCTCCATTGCAGGCACATGCGCTGCTATGAAGCAATCTATCATGCGGTTGCAATATCGCGTCGCTTGGCGCAGGGACGGCAGCGTAGAATTGGAGAGTTAAAATGCGCGAAATAGACCATTTCATTTCCGGCGGCACAGGTGCGGAGGCGACACGATTTGGCGATGTGATGGACCCGAACAATGGTGGTGTTCAGGCGCGGGTAGCTTTGGGCGATGCTGCCGTCTTGCAGCGCGCGGT
>JANLSY010000045.1:0-4792 GCA_031362665.1 Sphingomonadales bacterium | reverse complement strand
CTGCCGACCAACAGCGGCACCAAATATGACGCTGGCAATATGGGCCATCGCCCGCGCGCCAAGGGCGGTTATTTCCCCGTCGCGCCGGTCGATAGCTGCATGGACATTCGCGGCGAGATGGTCTCGACCATGCTCGAAATGGGCTTGCCTTGCGACAAGCATCACCACGAAGTCGCCGCAGCCCAGCATGAGCTTGGCCTGACCTTTGGCACGCTAACGCAGACCGCCGACCGGATGCAAATCTACAAATATGTCGTCCACCAGGTCGCGCACGCTTACGGCAAGACCGCAACGTTCATGCCCAAGCCGATCAAGGAAGATAACGGTTCGGGGATGCATACCCATCTGTCGATCTGGCAGGGCAAGACGCCTTTGTTCGCCGGCGACGGCTATGCTGGCCTGTCCGAAATGTGCCTGTTCTTCATCGGCGGCATCATCAAGCATGCCAAATCGGTGAACGCCTTCACCAACCCCACCACCAACAGCTACAAGCGGCTGGTCCCGGGTTACGAAGCCCCCGTGCTGCTTGCGTATTCGGCGCGCAACCGGTCGGCATCGTGCCGCATTCCTTATGGCGCGGGCGCGAAAGCCAAGCGCGTGGAAGTCCGCTTCCCCGACGCGATGGCCAACCCGTATCTTGCCTATGCGGCGTTGTTCATGGCGGGCCTCGACGGCATCCAGAACAAGATCCACCCGGGCGAAGCGATGGACAAGAATCTCTATGATCTGCCACCGGCAGAGCTCGCCGAGGTTCCAACCGTCTGCGGTTCGTTGCGCGAAGCCCTCGAATGCCTAGCCGCCGACCACGACTATCTGCTGAAGGGTGACGTGTTCACCAAGGACCAGATCGATGCCTATATCGACCTCAAAATGGAAGACGTCGCGCGCTGGGAAATGACGCCAAGCCCGGTTGAGTTCGACATGTATTACAGCTACTGATTTTACGCATCAAATCAGTATCTGAAGGCCCAGCGGTTGGGGGATCGCCGGGCCTTTTTTCGTCGATAAGCGTTCGACAAGATTTCCGGCGCTTGATAGGCTGCTCTTATGCGCATTCTCCTCCCAGTAATATTCCTAACATTGGCATCATGTGGTGGTGGTGGCGGTGGCGGGTCAGCACCTCCCGCGCCAAACACCGCGCCTAGCTTTACGTCTCTGCAAACTGCAACAGTCGTCGAAAATGCGACTGCTGCCTATCAGGCCACCGCATCCGATCCCGAAGGCAACGCGCTGACCTTCTCGATTGCGGGAGGTGCAGATGCCGCGCGCTTTGCGATAACCGCGGCAGGCGCGCTGAGCTTCACGCCCGCTCCGAATTTTGACCTGCCAACCGATGCCGACGGCAATAATGTCTATGCGGTGCAAATCCGGGTCAGCGATGGCGTCAACAGTGCCGAACAACTGGTCAATATTTCGGTCAGCAACAGCCGCGAAGGCATCGCAGTCCAACGCGTGGCGACCGGATTCTCTCAGCCATTGTTCGTATCGGCCATTCCTGGAGACAGCCGCGTCTATGTTGTCGAGAAAACCGGCGGTGTGTTCTTGTTCGATCCGGCGAGTGGCACACGCACGCAAGTTCTGAACATCGGAAATCTCTCAACCGGCGGCGAGCGCGGGCTACTCGGGCTGGCACCTCGCCCCGACCATGCGACATCGCGCAAGCTGCTCGTCGTGGCAACCGCGCCTGATGGGGCGGTCGAGGTCCGCGAATACACGCTTGGCCTGCCACAATCCTCCACAGCCTATCTGACCGTGCTGAGCACGCCACATGGCGATTTCGACAACCATAATGGCGGCTGGATCGGTTTCGGCCCTGATGGCCATGCCTATGTTGGGATCGGTGACGGCGGTGGCGGCGGGGATCCGCAAAACAATGCCCAAAACCCCAATGTGCGACTTGGCAAAATATTGCGAATTGCGATCAACCCCGATCCTTTCGCGGGTGCCAGCCCGGTCTACTACATCCCGGCGCCGGGCAATCCTTTCATCGGCGGGGGCGGCGACCGCTGGATCTATGCCCTTGGCCTTCGCAACCCGTTCCGCGCGTCATTCTTTGGCAACCGCTTGCTGATCGGCGATGTCGGACAAGGTGCAATCGAGGAAATCGACATGGTTTCGACGACGCAGCCCGGGCGCAATTTCGGCTGGCGCTTTCTGGAAGGGACCCAGATATTTTCGGGGACAGCGCCCGCAGGGCTAACAGCTCCGGTGGCCGAATACACCCACGGCACTGGCCCGCGTCAGGGTAATAGCGTGACCGGCGGCTATGTCTACCGCGGCCCGGTGACCTCGCTGCGAGACCGCTACGTGTTTGCAGATTTTGTTCGCGGCAACATCTGGACCGTACCATTCGCGTCGCTGGTCGATGGCCAGACGCTCGCCTCGAGTCAGTTCGAACGCCGCAATGAAGATTTCGCGCCTGACGCTGGCACCATCAATCAGCTGGTCTCGTTCGGCGAGGACAATGCGGGCAATTTGTATATCGTCGATTTCGACGGTGATATCTTCATGGTACAAGCAGGATAGCACTGCACCGACGGCAAAAAGGCCCGGCGGTTGGGGGATCGCCGGGCCTTTTTTAAAGGCCAGCCTCCACTGCAATGCGAATGGCATCGGCGGTAGTCGACGCTCCCAACCGGTCCATAAGCAAGGCGCGGTGCATTTTGACGGTCTGTTCGCTCAGGCCAAGCGTGTGGGCAATCTGTTTGTTCAAATGGCCAAGTGCCATTTCTGCCAGCACCTCACGCTGCCGTTTCGAAAGCGCTTTAACCGCCATCGCCGCTGCCATGCGCCGGTTAGCATTGGTGGCAGGAGCATCCGGCTCCAGCTCGACTTGCGAGCCAAGGAAAAACTCCAGCTCGCCCTCTTCGTCGAACATCGGCGCAACCAATACCGCATTGCGAAACGGCGTGCCGTCTCTTTTGTAATTGAGGATTTCGACGAGAACCGGTGCGTGCCGTTTCACAGCACTGCGGATCGATTCGGTCAGCCATGGCTCGGTCGCAGGGCCAGCAAGAAACTTGCAGTTGCGGCCGATGATCTCATCTTCACAATAGCCGGTGAGTTCAATGAACGCCACATTACACGCAATGATCGGATTATCTTTTTGTCGTGGGTCGCTAATCACCGAAGCGATCGGGCTATTGGCGATCAATGCGTCGAGACGCTCTTTGGCACGGTCGATGACGACCACCGTCTTAGTCTCCTGTGCAGGCCGCGAAACGATATGCGGCGTCCATGTTGAACGTGCATTGGTCGCAACGTCCGCCTCCGGCAATATCGGCAAAACATGGTATAAAGGTTAGGTTGTTGCCATTTCTGCAAAGCCTATCTGTGCGCCACCCATAAATAGAACTGGGTTTGCACGAAGGGGAAAGACATGGAATCTCTCACATTCGGCCAATATTCATTGGTCTACAACGCGTTCTCATTCACATTTGCCACCATGGCCGCGACCACGTTGTTTTTGTGGCTGGGCCGCTCACAAGTCGGGCCCGCGTATAAAACCGCGCTGACCATTTCGGGTCTTGTATGCGCAATTGCCGCATATCATTACTTCCGAATCTTCGAAAGCTGGGAAGGCGCTTACGCCATTGAAGGCGGTGTCGTGACTGCCAGCGGCTATGCATTCAACGACGCCTATCGTTATGTCGACTGGTTGCTGACCGTGCCTTTGCTGCTTATCGAACTCATTCTCGTCATGCGGTTGAGCCAGGATGAAACAGTGTCGAAGTCATTTAAGCTTGGCGGTGCCGCAGCGTTAATGATTGCCTTGGGCTATCCCGGCGAAATCGCGACTGACATTACGACCCGCGTCATTTGGGGTACATTGTCGTCAATACCATTTGTCTACATCATGTGGCAGTTGTTTGCTGGCCTTGGTGCGTCGATCAACAACCAGCCGGAAAATGTCCGCGAACTGGTGAAGAAGGCGCGTTTGCTAACCTTCGCGTCATGGGGTTTCTACCCGATCGTCTACATGATTCCGTATACGAGCTTGAGCGGATCGCAGGTCACTGTGGGCGTGCAGGTCGGTTACACGATCGCCGACCTGATCGCCAAGGCAGGCGTTGGGGTGCTGATTTACATGATCGCCGTACGAAAGTCACAGGCCGAATATGGCGATGCGGCGCATGCATAAGAAAAAGTGGTGGGCTGCTCAAGCGGCCTGCCGACTTCTATGAGAGCAATACAAATTCCGAAGTCCATAGGCGCAGCAATCCCTAAATCGCTGCGCCTATGGGCATTGCCGCTGGTCACCGCGCTGCTTACCCTGACCGACCTGTTTTGGGCCGGCTTGGACAGCGTATCCATGACAATGACCGCTGCCATTGCTATCGTCATTGCCGGAATACCGCACGGCACGCTGGATGTTGAAATCGCAGCGTCCTATTTCGGTCGAAATAGCATGGCTGGGAAGGCAAAGATCGTCGCAGCCTATGCTGGCTGCGCTTTGGCGATGATTTTACTTTGGACACTGGCACCCGAATTTGCGCTGATTTCGTTTCTGATAATCTCGATCGTTCATTTTAGCCGAGATTGGCGCGGCGGAGTCGATCCTTTTTTGGCCATGATGGTCGGATGGGCGTTGGTGGCCCTGCCGGCTTTGGCCCGCCCAACCGAGGTCGCAATGATTTTCGAGATGCTGACTGGCAATCCAAACGGTGCAGTGATCGCGGCCCTGCTGGCGTGTGCATCGGTACCCGCTGCCCTTGGCAGTCTGGTTTTTACCTATTGGGCTTACACTAATGATGACATGCAGAGCGCGATCGAGGTTTTCACGTGTATGGTC
>JANLSY010000259.1:0-5500 GCA_031362665.1 Sphingomonadales bacterium | reverse complement strand
CTGCCAATCGCCAGTGCATCGGCATAGCCTTGCGCTTCATCGACGCGGCGTTCCAGCACATCGAAGCGGGAAAATGCTTCACGAACCTTGTCGCCATTATACATCGTGCGCAGCTTGACCTGATTTTCCGCGCTTTCGAGGCGGGTCATCAGTGCATTCTGGCGGCTACGCGCATCGGCGAGCTTTTTCTGCAGCTTATGGATGTCCTGCTCCGATGCTTTCAGCGCATCATTTAGCACATCGACTTCAGTAGTCAGCTGCACGCGCATGTCAGTCGCCTTGCGTTTTTCCAGTAAAGCGGCCTTGGCCAAATCTTCACGATCCTTCGAAAGAGCAAGCTGCGCCTTGTCGGTCCAGTCGTTTTCAAGCGTGTTCAGCTTGTCGATATGGCGGCGTAGTTCTTTCTGATCCGCGATCGTGCGCGCGGCAGAGGCGCGGACTTCGACCAGCGTTTCCTCCATCTCGAGGATGATCATGCGGATCATCTTTGCCGGGTCTTGCGACTTGTCGAGCAGGTCGGTGACGTTGGCGGCGATGATATCGCGGGTGCGAGAGAAAATGCCCATTGGGTAACTCCGATTCTGTGTACTTCTACGTGCTTCTTCTAATATGGGGGCGACCGGGGCAAGGGGGGAGCTGGGGCGCCCCGGTCGCGGGCTGACGAAGTCAGGCAATGTAGCTGACGACGGCTGGCCGATGGGAGGGGGAGGTTGCATATGCCTGCGCATCTTCCTTATGGTTGAACACCGAGATCGCATAGCTGGTGAAGATCATCGTCATCGACAGCGCAATTGCAATGCCAAGGCGGCTTTCATTTTCCTGTGCTTTGGTTTCGGTGCTCATTTTGGTCTTCCCTTTGTTCGTTTTGCCGGCGTCTTACCGGCTTGCCAGTATCTTTGCAGGGAGCGTGCCAATTTCAGTTTTTTGCGGAAATTAGCCAATTCTTTATATTACTGGCACATATGCGCTAGTAATTATTGCCAACAGGTGGTGAATTATGCCAATGTTTGAACATGGATAGGGAAAGCCATCAATTTATCGGGCAATCATCGGCCTTTCTGGACGCTGTCGAGCGCGCTAGCCGCGCCGCACCGTTGAACCGACCGGTACTGGTGGTCGGTGAACGCGGGACCGGCAAGGAATTGATCGCCGAGCGACTGCACCGGTTAAGCTCGCGCTGGGACGGGCCGCTTGTAACTATGAACTGCGCCGCTTTGCCGGAAACGCTGATCGAAGCCGAATTGTTCGGGCATGAGGCAGGCGCGTTTACCGGCGCAACTCGGGTGCGAGAGGGGCGATTCGAAGAGTCCGATGGTGGAACTTTATTTCTCGACGAATTGGGCACGCTCAGCATGGGCGCGCAGGAGCGATTGTTGCGGGCGGTTGAATATGGCGAGGTTACGCGGATCGGTTCTTCACGACCCGTACGTGTTGATGTGCGTATCGTTGCCGCAACCAACGAACATTTGCCCAATATGGTCGATGCCGGAAAATTTCGCGCTGACCTTCTCGACAGGCTTTGCTTTGAAGTGATTACCTTGCCGCCTCTGCGGGTGCGCGAAGGCGATGTCGAAGTGCTTTCGGAATACTTCGGACGACGAATGGCAGCGGAACTTGGCTGGGATAGCTGGCCCGGTTTCGGTGAGGTAGCGCAGCGCGCGATGGAAAACCATCTCTGGCCAGGCAATGTTCGCGAATTGCGCAACGTTATCGAGCGCGCGGTGTATCGCTGGGCAGACCCTAGCCAACCGGTCGACTACGTCCAGTTCGATCCGTTCGAAAGCCCATGGCGAAGCGGTATTGCGACGTCGGCACCGACGCACGCGACTGTCGATAGCGAAAGCGGGAATGAGGCGCGGTTTTCGACCGATCTAAGTCAGGTCGTGGATGTAGCCGACTTTCGTGAAGCAACCGAGAAATATGAAAAAGCGGTTCTTGAACAAGCGCTTGCCAAATGTCGTTATAACCAGCGACAGACCGCCAAGGCGCTTAATCTCAGTTATGACCAATTGCGGCATACGCTGAAAAAACATGATCTTTTAGGATGAAAAGAAGGGCGGCCGAAGCCGCCCTTCGTCGTTCGCTACGCGTTAGTTATCCGCCGTTGTAGCTGACCATCGCGTAAAGCATTGGGATCGAAAGCATTGTGTTGATCCGCGAGGTAATCATTGCGGTGGTCGCCGCTTTCGCTTTGGTGGCATCATCAGCTTCGACAATTCCAAGGGCTTTTTTCTGGTTAGGCCAGATGATAAACCACACATTGAATGCCATGATGAGGCCAAGCCACATGCCAATGCCGATCAAGTCATAACCGGGCTGGAAGGTCAGCGCTTCAACCAGATAAGGGGGTGCGCCCTCAGCTGGCTGTCCTGCGATGGCCAAACCGATCAACACGGTAAGCGCCGCAGCCCAGCGGAAGAAAAATAGTGCCGCTGGCGCAATATGCTTAGAAATACCTGGTTTTAGTTCAGCCGGAACCTTGGGCATGGTTGGAATTTGAACGAAGTTGAAATAATAAAGCAGGCCGATCCACAAAATCCCCACGAACGTGTGCAACCAGCGGAAAATCGACGGTATGGCAAAACCGCCATCGCCGCCGTGAAACGCGATCAGCACAATCGCTAGCACTAGCCCTGCCACCAGCACGTAATGCAGATTTCCAAAAAACTTCGCCATTTTGCTTCCCCTATATTAAATCTTCAGCTTGGCTTTCAGCCTAGCCAAGCCTGTTCAACGTTACAAGTCGGGCTTCGCGCCTTCTTTAGTCTCTTCGCCCAGATTGAGGCCGTTTCGCATTAACATGGGAATGTTTGCCAACGCGAACAGGAATGTAAGCGCGGGCAGGCCGAATGTCTTGACGGCGATATACTGGTCGCTGGTCAGCAAAGGAATCATCGCCTCATTGACTGCAGCGAGCACGAGGAAGAAAAGACCCCAATTGAGTGAGAGCTTGAGCCAGCCATGTTCCGTCAGGCCGTCATAGGCCTGTTCAAGCAGATATTTGAGCGCCGGCTTTGAGCGCATCCAACCAATGAGAATTATCGTCGCAAATAGCAGGTAAACCGCCGTTGCCTTGTGCTGGATGAAGCCGAAGTCGCGGAAATACAAAGTCAGGGCGCCGAAGCCGATCACAAAAACTGCGGACATCTTCATCATCGGCGAAATCTTGCCGAGTTTCCATTTCGACACGATCATCGCAATCACGATTGCGACCATGAATGCCGCCGTGCCAATGATGGGGCCTTGCGCAGGGTCCTTTTCGGAACTGCCGAAACGCGAGCCCAAGAAAAAGATAAGCAACGGCCCGAAATCTAGTGCAAAATTTAGCAACCCCGAAGGCTTCTTACTTTCCGCTGTTTCGCTCATTGCGCGCCGCCGCTGATAGCACGTGCCAGATCCTGCGCGTTGAATGGGCGAAGGTCATCTATGGTTTCGCCAACCCCAATGGCATGAATCGGCAGACCGAATTGTTTGGCCGCAGCGACGAGGATGCCGCCCCGAGCGCTGCCATCCAGTTTAGTCATGACCAATCCCGTCACGTCTGCCACTTCCTTGAATATCTCGATTTGCGACAGTGCATTCTGGCCGGTGGTGGCATCGAGCACCAGCACGACATCATGCGGTGCCTCTGGGTTGAGTCGCCCAAGTACACGGCGAATTTTGGCCAGCTCGTCCATTAACTCGCGCTTGTTCTGCAATCGTCCTGCGGTATCGACGATTAGGACATCGATGCCTTCGGCGGTTGCGCGTTTGACTGCATCGAACACAACGCCTGCAGCATCGCCGCCTTCGGGGCCGGTGACGATTGGCACACCGATGCGGTCTGCCCAGACCTTGAGTTGGCCGATGGCTGCGGCACGAAAAGTGTCGCCAGCCGCGAGCATCACGCCATAATCCTGTTCCAGAAATAAATGCGCCAGTTTGGCGATGGTCGTGGTCTTGCCCGAACCATTGACGCCGATGACGAGGATTACCTGCGGACGCGGGAAAGCATCGATATCGAGCGGTTCAGCAACAGGAGCGAGCACGGCGGCAATCTCGTCCTCGACAATCTGGCGGATTCCCTCGGCATCGATGCCTTTGTCGAAACGGCCGGCTGCGATTTTCTCCCGGATTTGCGCCGCCATCGCCGGACCAAGGTCCGAGGCGATCAGAGCATCCTCGATCTCGTCCAGATCTTCGGCTTCCAGCTTTGCCTTAGTGACGAGGCCGGTGATATTGTCGGTCAGCTTGCTCGATGTTTTTTTGAGGCCGCCGAACAACCGGTCTTTCCAGCCCGCTTTCTCGCTCATGCAATAACCTCTGTGCGCAATGCCCCATCCTCTATACCGATAACCATGGCCGAAACGATGCTGCCCTCGGGCATTGGCCTATCGAGCTTCACATAAGCGAAATTTTCGGCATGACCAGCGCAGCCACCATGTTCGACCGCTATTTTTTGCGCTTTGCCAGTGAGCGATTGGAGCCAATGTGTTCGCTCGTCCGCCACCGCTTCACGCAATTCTTTCGCGCGAGCTTTGATAACCTGCGATGAAACTTGTGGCATCCGCGCCGCGGGCGTGCCCTTTTTGGGGGAATAAGGGAAGATATGGCCGTGGACGATTTCGCATTGCCGGATAAGGTCGATGCTATTTTGAAACATGGCATCATCTTCGGTCGGGAAACCCGCGATTATGTCCGCGCCAATTGCGATTTCAGGGCGCTGTGCCTTCATGCGGGCAACGAGATCAATAGCAAGTTCACGATCATGCCGCCGCTTCATTCGCTTAAGGATCATATTGTCGCCCGCCTGTAGCGACAAATGAACATGAGGCATCAACCGTGTTTCGCCAACTATAAGCTCGAACAAGCGGTCGTCGATTTCGACGCCGTCGATTGATGATAAACGGAGCCGTTCCAATTCCGGCACCAGCTTTAGGATGCGTTCCACCAACTGCCCCAGATTTGCCTTTCCGGGCAAGTCGTGGCCGTAACTGGTGACATCCACCCCCGTCAGGACAACTTCCTTGAAGCCCTTGCCCACTAGCTGCCGGATATGCTCGACCACGCTGCCAGCCGGGACCGAGCGGCTGTTCCCTCGTCCATAAGGTATAATACAGAAGGTGCAGCGATGGTCGCACCCGTTTTGTACTTCAACAAAGGCGCGGGTCTTGCCTGAATAGGCTGTGACCAGATGCGGCGCTGTCTGTTCCAGCGTCATGATATCAGACACGACGACCGGGCGATCGGGGCGCTGTGCTATTTCATGCAATAACGCGTTATCCTGCTTTTCGGCATTACCGAATATCGCTGAGACTTCAGGCATGTTTCGGAAAGTTTCCGGTTCGACCTGGGCTGCGCATCCGGTCACCATGATCCGCGCGTCCGGCCGCCGCTTATGGGCCTGACGGATCGCTTGCCGCGTCTGACGTACCGCCTCGTTGGTAACTGCGCAGCTATTCACGATAATCATGTCGGTCTGGTCGGCTAGTTGTTCCGCAAGCGCATTACTCTCGGCGAG
>JANLSY010000303.1:0-3329 GCA_031362665.1 Sphingomonadales bacterium | reverse complement strand
CCCAGGGGGACTTCCAATAACCGCAAGGCAGCCTTGTCGTGTAGCGTTTATTTTTTGGGGGTCCCTTGAGTTGTACGAGAACACTGACGCACTTGCTGTAGTCCGCGCGCTTCGCCCGGACGAACCAATCACGCTCCTTCGCCCGCACGCCGCAAAGCGCGCTGCTCGTTTCTTCGTCGAGAAGTTTCAGGGAAAGTCGCTTTATGCCGTGAAGGCCAATCCTTCGCCTAAACTGCTCGAAGTGCTTTGGGACGCTGGCATCACGCATTACGACGTTGCTTCGCTTGGCGAAGTGCGGTTGGTGAACAAGTTTCTTCCCGACGCCAAATTGTGCTTCATGCACCCTGTTAAGTCCGAACGCGCGATTTCACAGGCCTATCATAATCACGGTGTTCGAACCTTCAGCCTCGACAGCCATGATGAACTCGACAAGATCGTTCGCGCGACGACCGAGGACGGTGTTGCAGCAACCGATCTCGAACTCTGTGTCCGCATCCGGGTATCGTCGGAGCATGCAAAATTGAGCCTTGCTTCGAAGTTCGGGGCCGATCCAACGGAAATAGCTGACTTGCTGGTCGCAACACGCCAGGTTGCTGACGCGTTAGGCATCTGTTTCCATGTGGGCAGTCAGGCAATGACACCAACTGCATACTCCGAGGCGATGGAGCATGTCCGCGCCGCTATTGTCGAAGCATCGGTTACCGTCGATATCGTCGACATAGGTGGCGGATTTCCCTCGGTTTATCCCGGCATGGAGCCTCCTCCGCTCGAAAGCTATTTTGACGTCATCCATCGCACATTCGAAGATCTGCCGATCAGCTATTCCGCAGAATTGTGGTGCGAACCTGGCCGCGCGTTATGTGCGGAATATGCCTCGTTGCTGGTAAAGGTCGAAAAGCGCCGCGGCAGCGAACTATTCATCAACGACGGTGCCTATGGATCGCTGTTTGATGCAGCGCACATCGGCTGGCGCTTCCCTGTTGCTTTGCAACGCTCGGAAATGTCAATCGGCACCCAGATGGCTGAATTCAGCTTCTACGGGCCAACCTGCGACGATATGGACCATATGGCCGGACCATTTGTTCTACCAGACGACATCAAGGTCGGCGATTATATCGAAGTCGGCATGCTCGGCGCCTATGGCTGTGCGATGCGGACTGAGTTTAACGGCTTTGGCGAGACCGAAACAGTTGTCGTTGAGGACGAGCCGATGGCGAGCCTGTACGCCCGTGTACCGGCGAACGATTCTGGTAATGTGGTCCGATTTGAGAAGCGGTCTGCGCAATAAGTTGCAATTGACAATCTATCGCGACTGAAGCACCCTCTCCGCATCGAAAACGGGGAGGGTTTTTCATGGAAATGTCGATTTTGGCGCCAGCGGCAGTGCTAGTGTTATGGTCGCTGGTTATGCTGTTCTGGATGGCGTTCACACGGCTGCCCGCCGCATCGAAACTCGCGCCCAAGGGAACGCCGACGCCTGCGGGCATCAGGGGGCAGGACTTGGATCCGATGCTCCCTCCGAATGTGGCTTGGAAATCTCACAATTACACGCATTTGATGGAGCAGCCGACGCTGTTTTATGCGACGGTGTTCATTCTGTTTCTCAGCGGTGCGACAACACCGCTCATCGTGATGTTCGCATGGGCTTATGTGATTCTGCGGATTATCCATTCGGTATATCAGGCGACCATCAACAAAGTTCCTGTGCGGTTCGCGATATTCCTGCTTTCGACATTGTGTCTGCTATTTCTGGCTGTGCACGCCGTGCTCGCAACGATTTGAGGGGTTAGAATATGAATAGCGCAATATTACAACCAGTGGTCGCACTGGCCGCATGGACGATGATTATCTGGCTGTGGATGTATGCCACCCGCTTGCCCGCAATGGGTCGTGCGGGCATTGACGCCAAGAACATGGTCGGTTCAACTGGCGGAGGCCTGCGCGATGACCTTATCGCTAAGGGCGAAGAACGTGCCTCATGGGTTGCAGATAATTACAACCACTTGCACGAAGCACCTACAGTTTTTTATGCAGTGTCTCTGGTGCTGGCGATAATCGGTCAGGGCGACAATCTGAATGCAACCATCGCATGGGTCTATGTCGGCTTGCGTGTCGCACACAGCCTATTGCAGATATTGTCGAACCGCGTGATTGTGCGTTTTGTCCTCTTCGCCCTGTCGACAGTTGCGCTCATGATACTCGTAACCCACGCCGCGATGTCGGTATTCCTGCACTAACGGGCAAAATGGCCGACCAGCTCAATATGCGTTGACCAGCGGAACTGACCGACGGGCCATATCCGCTGGAGCGTATATCCCGCAGCCACCAGCTCCTTGGCGTCACGGGCGAAGCTGGCGGGGTTGCAACTGACATAAGCGATGTCAGGCACTTTTGACGCTGCCAGATTGAGCACTTGCTCCTTCGCACCGGCACGTGGCGGGTCGAGGATAACCGCCTGGAACTTGTTTAGTTCATCCGCGCTCAGTGGCCGCCTGAACAGATCGCGATGCTCGGCAAATATCTGCCGCCCAGCCCGCCCGGTAGCCGCCTTGAGCCCAAGTACAGGCTCCCGATCGGCCTCGCCTGCATAGATTTTCTTGCTGTTGTCGAGCGAGAGCGCGAATGTGCCTAGTCCGGCGAACAGGTCGGCCACGAACAGCCTTTCGCCAACAACAGCCTTAACCGCGTCCACAAGCGCTGCCTCGCCGTCCTTGGTGGCCTGCAGGAAGCCATAAGGGGGATAAGCGACAGCTATACCGCCTAACGTCACCGTGACCGGCTCTGGTTCCCAGAAAGGCACGGGACCATAGCCCTCATCAAGCGAGAGGCGCGCCAGCTTATGTGCCTTGGCAAATTCAGACAGCACTTCATGCGTGTCGAGGTCATTGGCGATCCAGTTTTCGATCAGAACGTCGATACCCTGGTCGACGAGCGCCAATTTAATCTGCACCTGCCGTGCACGGTTGAGCCGGGGGCCGAGCAAATCGCGCAACGGCTGTAGCAACGCAAATAATTCCGGCGCCATGACGTCACATTGCCGCAAGTCTATGATACGATGGCTTTTTTCGGTACTGAAGCCAAGCTGGAATTGCTTTCCTGCCCAGGCCGACCGCACCGCGATCCGCCGCCGTGTCTTAGGTGGCGAGATATGGACTGGCATGATCTCGCCAATTTCGACCTGTTGCGTCGCCAACGCGTGGCTGACGCGGTCGGAGATGAAAGCACGCAAACTTTCTTCATTGAGGTGCTGGAGCTGGCAGCCGCCACACAAGGGAAAATGCTGGCAGGGCGGTGTCGCGTGATGCGGGCCGTGGATTAGGCCACCCGAC
>JANLSY010000294.1:0-2484 GCA_031362665.1 Sphingomonadales bacterium | reverse complement strand
GGCGGCGCGCATCGCGATCCAGACCTCGCGATTAGCCGCATCGCAGCCGCGCTTTCCCAAGAACTCGCGTCGCTTACAAGATTTACCCAAGAGGAACTGCGAACCGACCGCCGTAATAAATTTCTATTGATGGGGCAGATGAGGGAAGGTGGAAGCTCGCCTCTTTAAATACGCGCTTGGAAATAAAAGTCAGCGCCCATGGATAACGTGCCTAACTTCCGCAAATTCGACACTTTAGTTAACAAGCAGGCGGTCTGTTTGCGGCTCAATTACAGCTACACCGCTTTGCGCGAATTCGCCGACATTTTGAAGACCTGAGCTTTCTGTTTATTTACAGATGTTTGCGAAACATCTGAAAGGTCTTCCGAAGTTGTGGCTGGTGCCATCACCGTCAAAGGCGACGGAATTGGACTTTTGCAAGCTAGCCCTTTCCGGCGCGAATAATGATGACGGCTGCAATCGCAAGCAGCAAGATTGCGGCTGCCTCAAACAGGATATTCTCAGGCGCCATGTCCTTGCCCTGCAGTACGATAAGCCGGGCCAGCGCGGTGACTGCAATAAAAATTGGATAGACAAAAGGCGATCCTCGTCCCGTATAAAACACGGCGATCATTCCCATTACTTCGGTGTAAAGAAAGATCAGGAGAATATCGGCAAGGGTTATCGTTTGTGCACGGTAAACGCCTAAAATTTCGATACCCGTCGCGCCGATAGTCATGGCTGCCGCGACTATAAGAAGCGCTCGTTCGATAAAGCGAAAACCGATCAGCGCAGTCTTGGCGCTTTTGTCGTCGAGACCACCGCCGGTTAACGGGTTTATATTCGACGGATGTTCGTCTGGCGGGGTCACGATAACACGGCTAGTGGTTTGGGCTGAGGGAGCATCATGCGAGCGCGTAAAGCGTCGGCGCAGGGCCATAGTCGGTTGCCAGTTCGACCGGGCAGTTCGTCAGGACAGGAAAGCTGCAATATCCGTCTGCGGTTGATCGGCCTGCTATTCGTCGACCCGCAGCCATGGCCGCCTCCTGGATATGGGCAAAGTAGAAACGCCAACGATCAACCCAAGTTGCTTCATACCAATCCTCAAACTTATACAAATATTGGTACACCGTTCCGAACGAATTGGGAAGTGACTCCAAAGCGAATGAAATTTACTACAACGTAGGTACCTTCAAGGGAGTGCAAGTTGGCATCATGAGGGCCTTATAATTACATCCCCATGGTGCAGGTCCGCTATTCAATTGTCGACCGCTTAAGCAGACTGTCCGCTACCGGCCCTATAAACTGTCTTTGAGTTACTAGTGTATCCGTAGCCGAGGGCTCCTGAAGCACCCCAATCCAGAAAGCGAACCGAACCGCTTCAGAAAACGTGGTGCCGCTGTACGTCAAAAAATCGGCCTATTTTGCCAGACGGCAACCCATAATCGAAGCAAAGCGAAGCGAAGTCCTGCAAGTTGCAGGCGGCAATGCGTTGGTCCCTTCCAGTCCTTTCCATGTTCCATCCATGTTGCATGGAGCGGCCGGGAGGTGGTGGAAATGGAGGGAAATGCGCAGTATTCGCAGGAACAAAGCGCAACACACTTCACCTCGAAACTATGCGAGTAAGAAATTGAAATATCGAACTTAAATTGGTGCACCCAACTGGATTCGAACCAGTGGCCCCCAGATTAGGAATCTGATGCTCTATCCTGCTGAGCTATGGGTGCGCCGGGGGCAGCCATAGCGGTGCGATATTACTCGGTCAATTTTTTGCCGTTGGCGGAATTACCGGGAATGGCAGAGGGGCAACGGCAATGCCTTCGTCTGCCAACGCCTCTGCCTCTTCGGGACTGGTTTCGCCGTGGATAAGCCGATCAGCCTCTTCGCCATAGTGGATCGCACGGGCGGTTTCAGCAAATTCGCGACCGACCCAATCTGACGCTTTGAGCATTTCGGTCTGCGCCGCGGCTAACTTTTGCATGACCTCAAGCATCGCTGGGGGCAACGATGGTGTGTTGACCACTTCGCCGCTCGCCGGTTCGGCAGTCACTGGCAAGTTGGACTTCGCCGGAATTACCTGATTACCTTTGCGCCCGACATTGGGAACCGATAGCGCTTTGCGCACAATCAAATCGTCGCAAACCGGGCAAGCCAACAGCCCGCCCGACTGCTGCGTTTCAAAATCGGACGAGGACGCAAACCAGCCTTCAAATATGTGACCGCCGCTGCATTGTAGGTCGAATGCGATCATCCGGCGGACGAATCCGCAAGCATGTTATTGAGCTTGCCTTGGCGTTCGAGCGCAAAAAGATCATCGCTGCCGCCAATCCCAACATCATTGATGAATATCTGTGGCACCGTGCGCGCGCCGGGTGCGCGTTCGAGCATCTCTTCGCGCCGCGCGCCGCCCATCGTTACGTCATGCTCGTCATAGGCCACGCCCTTGTCATCGAGCAGATGCTTTGCACGCACGCAATAGGGGCAGGCAAATTTGGTGTAGATTTC
>JANLSY010000288.1:0-3222 GCA_031362665.1 Sphingomonadales bacterium | reverse complement strand
ATATTTCTTTTGCACGTATCGGATGACTTCACCGCGCCGCGTTTCGCAGAAATCGATATCGAAATCAGGCATCGACACACGGTCGGGGTTGAGGAAACGTTCGAACAGCAAACCCAGTTTAATCGGGTCGAGGTCAGTAATGGTGAGCGACCAAGCGACCAGCGAACCCGCGCCTGAACCACGACCAGGTCCAACGGCAATGTCCTGCTCTTTCGCCCATTTGATAAAATCGGCAACGATCAGAAAGTAGCCGGAAAAGCCCATCGAACAGATGACGTCCGCTTCGAATTGCAGCCGGTCGAAATAGACCTGACTTTCGTCCCCGTCGGTGATGCCCGCAATTTCGAGCCGCTTTTCGAGTCCGGCGCGGGCATCATCGCGCAATTGTTGGTCTTCTGCGCTCCGGTCGCCGGCAAGGCTGGGCAATATCGGACTGCGATATGGTGCCAGCGCAGCACAGCGCTGCGCAATCACCAGCGAATTAGCCATCGCCTCGGGTAGATCTGCAAATAACTCGCCCATTTGCCTACCAGTTTTTATCCAGGTTTCACGGCTACTTCGGCGCCGGTCGGGGCTTTCGATATATTCACCATCGGAAATGCATAGCATCGCATCATGCGCATCGAAAAAGTCGGGTTCGGCAAAAAAAGCCGGGTTGGTTGCGACCAACGGAACGTCGTGCGCATAAGCAAGGTCTATCAACGCGTTTTCGGCAGCCTCCTCGACCGCATCGCCGCGGCGGCTAAGTTCGATGTAGAGACGATGTGGAAAAAGAGATTGCAAATGTCCGAGATAGACCGAAGCCGCATCACGCTGCGCTTCTGCGAGCAACCGCGTTATTGCACCCTCGCCGCCACCCGTAAGCGCAATTAGCCCGTCGGTTAGCCCGTCCAGTTGCTCCAAAGTAACATGCGCGTCGAACTCTTCGGGCCGGTCGAGATGCGACATAGACACCAATCGGCAAAGATTGCCGTAACCGACTTCATCTTGGGCATATAGCGGTAGCCAATCACGGACGAATTGGCCGTCACTTTTTGGTCGCCGGATACCCAACAAGGTTCCGATAATTGGCTGCACACCTTTAGATTTCGCGCCATCCTGAAACGGCATGACTCCGTAAAGCCCATTGCGGTCGCAGATCGCGATTGCAGGAAAACCAAGCTTCTTCGCTGTTTCCCCGATGGCCTTTGGCTCGATTGCACCTTCGAGCATTGTGTATGCCGAAAAAACACGCAAAGGCACGAAGGGAACATAAGACATCGGATTAGACTAACGCCCTTATCGCCGATTCGACAACGTATTCGTCAGGCTAAACTGTGGACAATCAGGCAGGCTCGGCAAGCAGTTTCTCGATATCCTTCGCCAATGCCTCGGGCTTGACCTGCGGGCCGTGTCGGGCGACCACTTCGCCCTTTTTGTTGACCAGAAATTTGGTGAAATTCCATTTGATCCCGCGCGATCCCAACAGGCCTGCTTGCTGATCTTTCATATATGCCCACAAAGGATCGGCATTGTCGCCATTGACGTCGACCTTAGCCATCAAGGGAAATGTCACGTCGTAGGTCAATGAACAGAAATTCTTGATCTCTTCCTCGTCGCCGGGCTCTTGCGCGCCGAACTGATTGCAGGGAAATGCGATCACTTCAAAGCCCTGGTCGGCATATTTGCGGTGAAGCGCTTCAAGCCCTTCATATTGCGGCGTAAAGCCGCATTTGGATGCGGTGTTTACGACGAGCAGGACTTTACCCTTATAGTCTGCAAGATCTTGGCTTTTGCCGCCCGGCAGAGCCGCGGTGAATTCATAGACGCTCATTTCATCCTCCTTCAAATGCCAGTCAGCACACCTTCGTGCAGTCGCACCACGCGATCCATCTTGGCCGCCATCCGCTCATTATGCGTAGCGACCAGTGCAGACGAGCCTTCGTCACGCACCAATGCCATGAATTCGGCGAGCACGACATCGGCAGTTTTTTCGTCAAGATTGCCGGTAGGCTCATCTGCCAAAACCAGCTTTGGCCGGTTGGCAAGCGCGCGCGCCACCGCCACGCGCTGTTGTTCGCCACCCGATAGCTTAGATGGCCGGTGATTAAGCCGCTCGGATAGACCGAGCTTGCCGAGCAAGGCAGTCGCCCGCTCGCTGGCATCCTCAAAATTTATTCCGGCAATCATCTGCGGCAAAATGACATTTTCGATGGCGTCGAAATCCGGCAATAAATGGTGGAATTGATATACAAAGCCCAATTTCTCGCGGCGTATTTCGGTGTGGCGGTCAACGCTAGAAGCGCTCGCTTCTTCTCCATCGATCTTGATCGAACCCGAAAAGCCGCCTTCGAGCAAGCCGACCGCTTGCAACAATGTCGATTTGCCTGAGCCAGACGGACCAAGCAAAGCCACCATCTCACCCTTGGCAATTGAAAGGTTCACGCCACGCAGCACATGTATGGTCACATCGCCCTGCACAAATTCGCGGCGGACGTCGGTGAGTTCGACAATGTTACTCATAACGCAGCACCTGGACTGGGTCGGTACTTGCTGCCTTCAAAGCAGGATAGAGCGTGGCGAGAAAGCTGAACAGCAACGCCAATCCGCAAATCGCCAGCACCTCCATCGGATCGGTACGCGACGGCAATTCGGTAAGGAAGCGGATGGAAGGGTCCCAGAGATTTTGTCCGGTTACGAACTGGATTGCATTCACGACCGACTGCCGGAAATAGAGGAAGATCGCGCTCAGAATCATACCGAACACGATGCCTGCGGAACCGATCAACAATCCTACAGTCATAAATATCTTGAGTAGCGATTTGCGCGATGCCCCCATGGTACGCAAAATCGCAATATCGCGCGTCTTTGCGCGCACAAGCATGATCAGCGACGACAAGATATTGAATACCGCGACCAGCACAATAATCGACAGCACGACAAACATCGCCACCCGCTCGACGGCGAGCGCCTCAAATAGCGACGCATTCATGCTCTTCCAATCGACGATCAGTCCTTTGTTATCGAGTTTGGGCAGAAGCGGGCGCATTATCCGGTTCACATTATCGGGGTCATTCGTCTTGATTTCGATCATACCGACTTCATCACCAAGAAGCATCAAGACTTGCGCTCGCTCGATCGGCATTATGACAAAAGCTTTGTCATAATCGTAGACCCCGACCTCGAATATTGCGACTACCTCATAGGAAATTTCGCGCGGCACGGTACCGAACGGAGTTGTGC
>JANLSY010000274.1:0-7629 GCA_031362665.1 Sphingomonadales bacterium | reverse complement strand
GCCAAGGCGGCGGGCCGCGGCGCAATCTTGCTCGGTGTCAAACGACGCGGGGCAACGACGCAATATGCAACGGTAAAACTCGAGGATTAATAGCGGGCTTGCTCGTCGCACCATTGGTGTTAGGTTTGGGCTATGACCTTGACCGAAACCAACTGGCGCGACGACGCCGAAAGCCTTCTACCCGAACTTGTCGCGCTTCGCCGCGATATCCATCGCGAGCCGGAGCTCGGGCTGCAGAACCCGAAGACACTTGCAAAAATCAAGGCTGCGCTCGCAGGACTTCCTCTTGAATTCCGCGAGGGGCCTTCGACAACCGGGCTGATCGCGACGCTCAAGGGGCCGTCCAATGGCCGCACGGTCTTGCTGCGGGGCGATATGGATGCGTTGCCACTCAACGAAGATACCGGCCTCGATTACCAATCACAGACCACAGGTGCCATGCACGCCTGCGGACATGACACGCATGTCGCCATGCTGGTCGGCGCCGCGAAGTTGCTATGTGCCAAGCGCGAAAGCCTCGCCGGCACGGTACAGTTCATGTTCCAGCCCGGCGAAGAAGGCCATCACGGGGCGCGCTTCATGCTGGATGACGGACTGATTGATCCCTTGCCAGATGCCGCTTTCGCGCTGCACGTAATGCCCAACGCGCCGCGCGGTGTGTTTACCGGACGCGCCGGGCCGTTGCTGGCGTCGTCCGACGTGCTCAGCATCACAGTCAAAGGCGCAGGCGGCCATGCCTCAATGCCGCACGATACGGTCGATCCGATTCCAGTCGCTTGCGAGATCGTTTCAGCCATCCAAACGATGGTAACGCGCAAGGTTTCAGTGTTTGATCCCGCCGTTGTGACGATTGCGAAAATTGCTGCTGGCACGACCAACAATATCATACCGGAAACCGCGAACATGCTGGGTACAATCCGCACTTTGTCGCCGCGCCAGCGAGCGCATGTCGCCGAAGAGTTGCATCGGCTAGCCCCTGGCATCGCCGCCGCACATGGCTGTAGCGCGGAAGTCCATATCGAACCAGGATTCCCCGTAACTATCTGCGACGCCCGCGCCGTCCGTTTTGGGCAGCAGGTGGTTGAGGATATGTTCGGCGAAGAAAGCTGGATCAGCCTCGAAACTCCAATTATGGGCGCCGAGGATTTCGCCTATGTCCTCGAAAAAGTCCCCGGCGCCATGTTTTTCCTAGGCGCAAGCCATGAAGGCGATGACTGGCGTAGCTGCTGTGGCCTGCATTCAAACCGCATGGTGCTAGACGACAGCGTCATGGCGCGCGGTGCGGCGGTTCATGCGGCGATCGCTGAGCGGTTTTTGGCGGAGGGGTTTGACGGCTAGCGCTTGGCAGCCGCTTCAACGGCGCGCATCACGCGCAACGCGTTGCCCTGTGCGATTTTAGCAAGGTCTGCATTGGAATAACCCCGCCGCACCAGTTCAGCAAACAGCGCAGGATAGGTCGAGACGTTCTCGAGCCCGTCCGGCAGTTCGTCGACCCCGCCGAAATCGCCGCCGATGCCGATATGATCGATGCCCGCCACTTTGCGGATATGGTCGATATGGTCGGCGACCTGTTTGAGCGTCGCCCTTGGCATGGAATGAACAGAGACCCATGCATCGATCGCCGCCTTCTCGCCTTCGGGATTACCGGTAAATTCCAGCTTGGCCTTTCCGGCTACCGCCGCTTTCTCATACTCCCACTGCCGCCGCTCCGGCGAGGTGAAGCCGGGGACGAAAGTCACCATCACCACCCCGCCATTTTGCGGCAGGCGCCTAAGCACGCTATCGGGCACATTACGAGGATGCGGCGTCACACCGCGGGCATTGCTGTGCGTAAAAAGTACAGGTGCGGTCGTCTTGTCGAGAACATCGTGCATCGTCGCTTCGGACACATGGCTGATATCGGCAATCATCCCCAACCGGTTCATTTCAGTAAGAACTTCAAAACCGAACGGGGCAAGCCCGTCATGTTTCGGCGCATCGGTCGCGCTGTCCGCCCAGTCGGTAGTCAGGCTGTGTGTAATCGTCATGTATCGCGCACCCAGCGCATAGGTCTGGCGGAGGATTTCGAGCGAACTGCCGATCGAATGCCCGCCTTCCATACCAATGAGAGATGCGATCTTGCCCTTCTTCATCGCTGCCTCGACCTCGGCAGCAGTGCCGGCATAGGCAAGGCTGTCGTGGTATCGCGCAATCATTTGCCGCACTACGTCAATCTGTTTGATTGTTCGCGTCACTGCCTCTTCCTTAGGCAATCCCGCATCGACATAGACCGACCAGAATTGCCCTCCAAGGAAGCCAGCGCGTGCTGTAGCAAAATCGGTATGCGTTTTCGCCAGCACATCGGGCGGCAACTTGTTCAGATCGAACTTTGAAAAATCGCGACCGAAAAGTTCGGCAATCTGGTGCGGGGTATCGTTATGGCCGTCGATAATCGGTGTTTTCGCCAGCACTTCGCGAGCCGTTTCTTCGGGCGTCGCGGCACAGACCGGCGAGAAGATCATAAGCGCAAACAGCGGAATCAATTTTTTCATGGCACTAACACGGTATCAACCGCCTCCTCCGTCATTTCGGGATAATCGAGCGTGTAATGTAGACCACGACTTTCATGCCGCGACAGCGCCGAACGGATGATGAGGTCGGCGACCTCGACAAGGTTGCGCAGTTCGATCAGGTCGGGCGTCACGCGGAAGTGGCTGTAATAATCTTCTACTTCGCGGCGGAGCAGGTCGATGCGATGCTTTGCGCGTTCGAGGCGCTTGGTCGTGCGGACGATCCCGACGAAGTTCCACATGAACTGCCTGATTTCGCGCCAGCATTGGGCGATAACAACTTCTTCATCGCTGTCGGTGACGCGGCTCTCGTCCCACGGCTGGATCGCAGGAGGCGACGGCAGATTATCCCAATGCGCGTCGATATGCCGAGCACAGGCGTCGCCAAAGACAAAACATTCGAGCAGCGAGTTGGACGCAAGCCGGTTTGCGCCATGGAGCCCCGATTGCGTGACCTCGCCCGCCGCATATAGGCCCGGCGCGTCTGTGCGACCGTCGAGATCAACCAACACCCCGCCACAGGTGTAATGCTGCGCAGGGACCACCGGGATCGGTTCCCGGGTGATATCGATGCCGAGGCCCATCAGCTTTTCGTATATATTGGGGAAATGCTCTTTCACGAATTCAGCCGGTTTGTGGCTGATATCAAGATGCACGTAATCGAGCCCGTCACGCTTGATTTCCGCGTCATTGGCGCGAGCGACGATATCACGCGGCGCCAGCTCGGCCCGCTCGTCATAATCGGGCATATAGCGATGCCCGGTTTTCGGATTTTTCAGAATCCCGCCCTCCCCGCGCACCGCTTCGGTAATCAGGAAGTTCTTAACCTCCAGATTGTAAAGGCAGGTTGGGTGGAACTGCATGAATTCCATATTGGAAATGCGGCATCCGGCGCGCCACGCCATCGCAATGCCGTCGCCGGTCGCACCGCGCGGCGCGGTGGAGTATAAATATGTCCGCCCCGCCCCGCCGCTCGCCAATATCGTGGCCCGTGCCGTAAAGGTTTCGACTTTGCCGGTTTTGCGGTTGAGCGCGTAAACACCATGAATTCGCCCGCTCGTTGAAAACCGTTCCTGATGCCGTCCGGATATCAGGTCGATGGCGACCATGTCGGGGACAAGTATGATGTTCGGATTGGCCTTGGCCGCAGCCTCCAGCGCCACCTGCACCGCCCAGCCGGTGGCGTCATCGACATGGACGATGCGGCGATGGCTATGCCCGCCTTCGCGCGTCAGGTGCCAGTCCTTTCCGTCGGGATTGAAAGGCACCCCGAGCTTCGCCAGCCGTTCGATAGCTTCAGGCGCGTTTTCGACGACAAATTCGACGGTGGCACGGTTGTTCAAGCCGGCGCCCGCAATCATCGTATCCTCGATATGGCTTTCGAAGGTGTCGCCCGGCTCCAGCACCGCCGCAATCCCGCCCTGCGCCCATGCGGTCGCGCCATCGGACAGCGAACCTTTGGCGAGCACCGCCACTTTGTATTTCTGCGCCAGTTGCAACGCCGCGGTCAGCCCCGCCGCGCCCGACCCGATGATGAGAACGTCGGCTTCCATTACTGGTTGCTCGTCAGGCGAAGGAACACATCTTCGAGATCGGCTTCCTTGGTCGTCACATCGACAATACCCAACCCAAGACCCTGCATTGCGGTCAGCACCTCGCCAGCATTCATCCGGTCTTTGTTGTACGTAATTTCCACGGTCCGGTCGGCAACCAGTTCGGACTTTTCGAAAGCCGCATGCGTCGGTGCTTCGGTCATGTCGCGGTCGAGTGTTAGCACTACGGCTTTCTCGCGCGCCATCCCGACCAATTCGCGCGTCGGTTTATTGGCAATCAGTTTGCCGTGGTTGATGATGGCAATGCGGTCACATAATTGCTCGGCCTCTTCGAGATAGTGCGTGGTCAACACCACCGTCACGCCCTGCCGGTTGAGTTCGCCAACATATTCCCAAAGCTGCTGCCGCAATTCGATATCCACACCGGCGGTCGGCTCGTCGAGCACAATGACCGGGGGCGAATGCACCATTGCCTTGGCAACCAGCAACCGCCGCTTCATGCCGCCGGACAAAGTGCGCGCATAAGCGTCGGCCTTGTCCTCCAGCCGCACCGCGCGCAGCAACTCCATCGACCGCCGCTTCGCCTTGGGTACACCATATAGTCCTGCAACTAACTCCAGCGTCTCAAGCGGCGTAAAAAACGGATCGAAGACGATTTCCTGCGGCACAATGCCTATCGACGCCTTGGCATTGCGCGGGTTCACATCGATATCGAAGCCCCAGATGACTGCCTGCCCGCTGGTTTTCATAACCATACCGGACAATATATTGATTAACGTAGATTTGCCGGCGCCGTTGGGTCCAAGAAGCCCGAAAATTGTCCCCTGCGCTACGTCAAAACTGACATCGTCAAGTGCGCGCTTGCCTCCCGCGTAGGTTTTGGAAAGATGGCTGATGGATATGGCTTGATCGGACATGGAATTGCGATAGCCGACAGGCTTTACCTGCGCAATTCATCCTTCATCTATTGCGAACGTAAAGAAGATCATCGATTCTGTTAACCCAAAGCAGTTGCCAATTCTTATCGCCGCAACGACTAAGAAAAACCGAATGCGTGGGGCAAAATCATTTCTAGCGGCCAGATTCGGCTTGGGGTTCGCCTTGGCGGCAATGTTGACTCCCTCGGCATACGCCGAAGCCATGTCCGGCGACGCGCAGATCGCAGTGGTCACGCCGCTGTCATTCATTCAGGTCGATGATCTTCATTTCGGCAGCATTATCGCGAGTAACACGGCTGGCACGGTGACGATAACGACTGCCAGTGTGCGAAGTGCAACCAATGGCATTATCGTTACCGGTACTGGCCATCAAGCCGCTCGTTTTGCCGGGATGGGAACACAAAACCAGCGGGTACGCATCAGAATAACTCCCAATAGCATCACGCTGACCGGTCCCGGACCTGCAATGACTGTGGACAATTTCATCATCGGCCCTGCTCCAACCTTGCAGCAAATTGGCGCCTCACCCAATTATCGTATACTTCCAGCTAACGGGATATTCTGGTTCACCGTAGGTGCGCGTTTGAGTGTAGGGGCCAGCCAACCGGCGGGTACCTATTCGGGGACATTTTCGGCAACGCTCGAATACCAATAGTCGCCAGAAACACAATTAAGGCCATTTTAACGCCCTTCGTATAACCATCGACAGATGCGTGGGGCAAATTCCAGACTTTCAGCGGCATTAGGCATCGTCGCGGCGACGTTCGGTGCTTCATGTGCCTCGCCTGCAATTGCCGACAGCGAAGTCGCCACCGCCGAAATCACCGTCGTGCGCCCGCTTTCTTTTGTCATCGACGACAATCTGGATTTCGGCAATGTAATCCGCGGCGCTACCGCCGGTACCGTGACCATCGCGCCGAACGGCGCAAGAACAGGAGCCGGTGGAGTGATTCTTGCCAATGGCGGCGGGCATAAACCCGCAAGTTTTGCCGGCCAGGGTACAAACAACCAGCGCGTCGATGTCTCGATTGGCGCAAATGCTATCTTCATTACAGGCCCCGGCGCGCCAATGCGGGTACACACTTTTGTGATGGGCAGCACGCCCACTGCGGTGCTGACCACGACCCCGCGACGTTTCCGGATCAATTCGGCAACGGGTGTTTTTGCCTTCCCGGTGGGCGCGACGCTCGACGTTGCAGCCAACCAAACTCCGGGCAAATACACCGGCACCTGGTCGATCACGCTCAATTATTTTTGAGGGCGTTGCAGGGCTTGCCCCGCTTTGCTAAGCGCGCGGCATGAGCAAGTTCGAACCCGAAACCATACGCGTCCGTGAACCCCGCATAGCCTGCGATGGCAGCGGCGATATTCCCGCGGCACTTGGCCATCCCAAGGTCTGGTTGCAGATCGATGAAAAGGGTTATGTCGATTGCCGCTATTGCGACCGGCGTTTCGTGCTGGTCGGCGGGCCTGCGGATAACGGCAAGGGTTGAATCCAACTTTTGTCATACCAGTTTTCGCTGGCATGACGTTGATTCAGATCAGTATCTCTTTTGCTGGTCCCTGGCCCAAGAAATTGGCGGGGCTGGCGCTGGCCCCATAGGCCCCGGCGCAAAAAACAGCGACCAGATCGCCGACATCGGCGCGCGGCAAATGTGCCTGATCAGATAGCTTGTCGAGCGGGGTACAGAGGCAGCCAACAATCGAGGCAACCTCTTCAGGCGCCGCACCGAACTTCGTCGCAATCGCGACCGGATAGTTGCGGCGGATGACAGTGCCGAAATTCCCGCTGGCGGCGAGCTGGTGATGGAGACCGCCGTCGGTGATAAGAAAGACTTCGCCATGACTGATTTTGCGGTCGACGATGCGGGTCAAGTAAACGCCGGCTTCGCCCACAAGATAGCGGCCGAGCTCGATACAGAAATGGGTGTTGGACAGGTAGTCGGGGAGCGCGTCGAACGCTTCTCCCAAGGCCGCGCCAACCGCGTTGATTTCGACCGGTTCGTCGCCCGAAAAATAGGGAATTCCAAAACCGCCACCTAAGTTCACATGCGGCGGCGATACTCCAATCGCACCTGTTAATTCTGCAACCAAAGCCAAGGTCTGCGCCTGCATGTCGATAATTGCTTCGGCTTTCAATGCTTGGCTACCGGCGTAAATATGGAAGCCCCGCCATTCCGCGCCAGCCGCAATGATGCGCTTCACCAAGGCAGGCACACGTTCGGCATCAACGCCAAATTGCTTCGCCCCGCCACCCATTTTCATGCCCGAGCCCTTGAGGTCAAAGCTGGGGTTGACGCGAACAGCAAGGCGCGGCGTGATACCTAGCATAGCGCCGATGGCGATCGCGCGTTCTACTTCGCCCTCGCTCTCGCTATTCAGCGTCACGCCGAGCGAAATCGCCCGCTCAAGTTCAAAGTCGCGTTTGCCGGGTCCAGCAAAGCTGATGCGGCTCGCGTCCACACCAGCCGCCAGCGCCAGTTCAAGCTCCCCGCCCGACGCTATATCGAAGCCGTCGACTAGGCCCTTCATAAGTTCCAACACGGGCGCAAAGGGATTGCCCTTCATCGCATAATGGATCGCCAGCCG
>JANLSY010000256.1:0-3124 GCA_031362665.1 Sphingomonadales bacterium | reverse complement strand
ACAAATCTCTGGTCCCGCGCGTTTAGCGGCCGTGCCATGCCCCCGGCACGGCCGCTTTTCTTTAAAGCCATCCTGGCTTAATCGGGCTGTTCGATTCCGCCCTCGCTGACCCGTTGGCGCGGGGCTTCTTGACGCGGGTTTTCGCGTCGGGGCTGCGGCGCGGGTCGATAGACTGGTGCATCCGCCTGGCCTGACGACGGTTGCGGCGCAGGTTGCCGGTAGCTGCGACCTTCACCGCGCGGGCCGTCGCCGCGAGCACGTGGGCTCATGCCGGACTGATCGGGCTGCGCGACTACAGGCGCTGCATTCGCGCCCTCGTTACCGCGCCAAGCGGGCCGCCCCTGACCGTCACCGCCGCGGCGGCGGCCATAGCCTTCACCGGGGTCCCGCCCACGCCCGGGGCGCTGCACAATCTCGGGATTTGGCGTCGGGATCGCATTGGCCCCATTGCCTACCCCGCCACGCCACTGATCGTTGCGAGTGCGCCTGCCTTCGCCGCGACCACGCCGGTTATCATCGCCATCGCGAATCCGGCCACCATTCCGCTCGGGCCATCCGATCGTGCCGGGCGTACCGTTGTCGGTATAGCCGCGCGCCCGGTTCCGATAGCGTCCCCCATCATGGCCGCGCCCGCGATTTTCGCGGTACCAGTTGTGCCGCTGCTCGCCCCAATAGCGGCGATGATTGTCGCGCATCGGATAGCGGCTGCCGTATCGGTCAAACAAATAGAAGCCATATCCGGGATACCAGTAATTGTCGTACCAGCCACCGCCATAGCCTATGTTGTAGAAGCCATGACCGTAATCGCAACTGTAGTAACTGTCATATCCGCCATAGGGATCGCAGTCATAATAATCGTCGTAATAGCCGTCGCTGGCATAGCCGAGACCCATATCATAGGTGCAGCCCGACACCGCCATGCCCGCCGTCGCCAACGCTGCGATTTTCAGAAACGCTTTCCCGCCGAAATTCTTCATTATCTGCACCCCTTTTTGCGAAGCGCGCCCTGCTTTCGCTTTATCGAATCAGGGGCACGCTTTACCGTGGCTTCATGATTATGGTGCACCAGTTGAATTGTAAGTGAATGCAGTTGTTTGCCGCCGTTCAGAAATGGCACAGCAATGCGGCGCTTGCACGCTACTGACATAAATGGCAGTAAGCGTTTAACCGCTTAGTTAAAACAGGAAAGACGATCATGGCCCTAGCCAGCAGCGAAGCCGCCAACCCGCACTGGATGCCGCGCGTGGGTATCAACGACCTATCGCATATCCCCGGCGAGAACGGCCTGCCGATTATCGGCACAACCTTCCGCGTGCTGCGCGATCCACCTGCTTATGGCGCGCATATGGTCAATACCTATGGCAAGGTGTTCCGCACGAACGCCTTTGGCAATCCTACGATTTCGCTGGTCGGCGCCGAGGCAAACGAACTAATGCTGTTTGACCGCGAGAAGCTGTTTTCGTCCGAGCAGGGATGGGGCCCAGTGCTCAACTTGCTGTTTCCGCGCGGGCTGATGCTGCTCGATTTCGACCATCACCGGATGGACCGCCGCGCGCTGGGCATTGCCTTCAAGCCCGAGCCCATGCGCGCCTACACACAGGACATGAATCGCATCTTTGCCGACCAGCTGAAAAACTGGCGCGGCGACATGCTGTTTTACCCGGCGATCAAGCAACTGACTTTGGACGTTGCCGCCAGCAGCTTCCTCGGCATCCCGCTCGGGCCGGAAGCGGACAAGATCAATAAGGCTTTCGTCGATATGGTGCAGGCCTCGGTCGGCGTAGTCCGTGCGCCTATCCCCTTCACCCAAATGGGTCGGGGTGTTGCCGGACGCAAGTATCTGATTGAGTATTTTGGCCCGCAGATCGAAGAGCGCCGCCGCAACGAAAACCGGCAGGATATGTTCAGCCAGTTCTGCCGTTCGAAACGTGAAGACGGCGAATATATGTCCGATGGCGAACTGATCGACCATATGAACTTCCTGATGATGGCGGCGCATGACACGATTACGTCGTCAGTGACATCCATGATCTGGCTGCTCGCCAAAAACCCCGAATGGCAGGAAAAGCTACGCGCCGAATGCCTGTCCATAGCGCCAGCGGGCAGCGACATTTCCAATGACCAGCTCGACCAGTTCGAGCTGACCGATTACGCCTTCAAAGAGTCGCTACGGCTGATCCCGCCGGTCCCGTCTATCCCGCGCCGCGCGGTCAAGGATTTCGAATTCATGGGCTACAAAATCGCGGCTGGAACCGCGGTCAGCATCAGCCCGGCCTTTGTCCATATGATGCCCGAATATTGGGAAAACCCCGAGGTCTTCGACCCGATGCGTTTCACCCCCGACAAGGTAAAAGCGCGTCATAAATATGCGTGGGTGCCCTTTGGCGGCGGCGCGCATATGTGTCTCGGGCTCCATTTTGCATATATGCAGGTGAAGATTTTCATGCACCATTTGCTGACATCGGTGCGCGTCGAGATTGCCGATGGCTATGCACCCGAGTGGCAGCCTTGGCCGATACCGAAACCCAAGGATGGGCTGAAGGTGAAATTCGTTCCGCTGTAAAGTTGGCAACATCGTCCATTGCAAGCGTGGCGCACCGCACTAATGGTGCGCGCTGCGCGCATGGCCTATTCAGAACAGACAGATTGGGACCGTGACGAGCTGCGGCGACGGGGTATTGGCTTTGCCATCGCTTTGCTGCTTGAGGCGTTGTTCATCATTGCGATATTGTCCCTGAGCATGCGCTCGGCAGGGCCGGAGGCAGGCAAACGGGGATTGAGCACCTTTTCGCTGGAAGCCGAAGCGGAGTCCGCCTCTGCTGACAAAAGCGAAACCGAAACGCCGGTCACCAAAAAACAGCAGCGCATTTTCAACCCGCCAATCCCCAAGCCATTGCTACCGCCGGTGAACCCGGTCAAGGCCCCGCCGCCCAGCCCCGATTTCATCAAGGTCAGCAAATCTGAATTCGACGCAATGGACCTGTCGAAACGTCCCGCGAGCGGCAGCGCCGGTTCGGGCGAATCGAAGGGCAGCGGTCAGGGCAACAAGGGCCAAATGGGCCCCGGTCTCGGCCCCGGTGGCGCACAGCTCTATCCAGTGGCCTGGCTGCGCGAGCCCTATGAC
>JANLSY010000149.1:0-1699 GCA_031362665.1 Sphingomonadales bacterium | reverse complement strand
AATCGACGCGGTGCCGCCCTGATATTCATGGGGTTGTAGTTTGCCTTCCTTCGCCCTGCCCGCCAGCTCGCCGATCTCGGTCGAGATTGCAGATAGCGATTTGCCATCCGCGCCCTTGACGATGGGCGTAATCAGGCCGGTGGGCACCGATACCGCGACGCTGATGTCGGCTCTGGCGTATTGCAACATATTGTCGCCGGCAAAGCTGACATTGCATTTGGGCACCTGAATGAGCGCGAGGCCGAGCGCCTTAATCAGCATGTCGTTGACCGACAGCTTGACGCCGCGCGCCTCAAGCGACGCGTTGAGTTCGCCACGCAGTTTGAGCAGCGCGTCGAGGCGGACGTCGACGGTGAGGTAGATATGCGGGACTTGTTGCTTGGATTCGGTCAGGCGGCGCGCAATGGTCTTGCGCATGTTGCTGAGCTTGACGACTTCGTGCGGGATGTCGGTTTCGATTGCTGCGAAGGGAGCGGGGGTTGGCGCTGCGGGGGCCGCCGTGGCGACGGGAGCGGACGCTGCCTTGGCGCCTTCAAGATCAGCTTTCACAATCCGTCCATTTGGACCGGTTCCGGTAAGACCCGCCAAATCAATTCCCTTGTCGGCCGCAATACGCTTGGCGAGCGGGCTTGCGATAATGCGGTCGCCTGATGCTTTCGCGGGTGCGGGTGCGGCAACAGGCGCTGGCGGAGCAACCGCTTCGGCTTTGGGCGCTGGCGCAGCGTCAGCCGCAGCCGCCTTTGGCGCAGGTGCTGCTGCATCGTCCTCGCCAGCAATCACGGCTATGACGGTGCCAACTTTCACCCCGTCAGTGCCTTCGGCCACCAGAAGCTCGGTTATGACCCCTTCGTCAATCGCTTCGAATTCCATCGTCGCCTTATCGGTCTCGATCTCGGCCAGCAAATCGCCCGACGACACGCTATCCCCAACCTTGACCAGCCATTTAGCCAGCGTCCCCTCTTCCATGGTCGGCGAAAGCGCGGGCATTTTGAGTTCGATGGACATCCTAAAGGCCTTTTTCCGGTCACTATTTGAATTTCGGAATAACCATGCGTGACGCAGCGTCAAGCGGCTTAAGGTTGCCAAGCATAGGAATTTCGAGCAGGCTATACGAATTCATAAATGCATGTTCGGCAAGGACAGGCGCGGGGAGCGGCAATGCGGACATATCTGGTAGTCATCGACGAAACCGAAGAAGCGCGCACCGCTTTGCGCTTTGCGTCGCGCCGAGCGTCCAAAACGAACGGCGCAGTGCATATCTTGGCGCTGGTCGAGCAGGCCGATTTTGTCGCCTGGGGCGGCGTTCAGGCGACGATGGAGGAAGAAGCGCGGGTAAGGGCTGAAGAGCTTGTCACTGCTGCTGCCGGGTCGATTTTCGACGAAATGGGTGTGCGACCGGCGATCACGGTAAAGCCCGGCGAGGCTATCGACGTTGTCAAGGCGATGCTGGAAGAGCATCCGGAAATCGCGGCGTTGGTTTTGGGAGCGGCGGCACAAGGCGCTCCGGGGCCGCTCATTGCGCACTTTACCGGGGTGAATGCTGGGACGTTGCCCTGCCCGGTCATGGTAATCCCCGGGTCGATTAGCGATGAAAATCTGGATGCGTTGAGCTAAGAAGATTTTCACGCAGAGGCGCAGAGTACGCAGAGTTATTAAAGAGCCGCTTTTTCTCTGCGCCCTCAGCGCCTCTGCGTGAACC
>JANLSY010000139.1:0-2252 GCA_031362665.1 Sphingomonadales bacterium | reverse complement strand
CCGCGCAAGCCCGCGACGGCGCAGCGCTCAGCCGTTATCTGCACTGGCTTTCGCAGGAAGCGCATACAGGCGACCTCACCGAACTCTCCGCCGCCGCCAAGCTGCGCGAATATCGCGAAGCCACCGGAATGCTCAAGGATCTGAGCTTCGACACCATCTCCGCCGCCGGACCCAATGGAGCGAGCCCGCATTACAAGGTCGATGAAAAATCGAACCGCCGGATTGAACCCAATAGCGTCTACCTGTGCGACAGCGGCGGGCAATATCTCGACGGCACCACCGACGTCACGCGTACCATCTGGGTCGGCCCGGGTGAGCCAACAGCGGAAATGAAGGACCGCTTCACCCGCGTGCTCAAGGGCCATATCGCCTTGGCACTCGCGGTATTCCCCGAAGGCACAAGAGGCGCTCAACTCGACACACTAGCACGCGCGTCATTATGGCAGGCAGGCGTCGATTACGCCCACGGCACCGGCCACGGCGTCGGCAGCTTCCTGGCCGTCCACGAAGGCCCGCAACGCATCGCGAAATTCTCCGGCGGCCAGGCAGGCGCGGACGAGCCGCTACATGCCGGCATGATCCTGTCGAACGAGCCGGGTTACTACAAGCAAGGCGAATATGGCATCCGCATCGAAAATCTGGTGCTGGTCGAGGAACGCGAGATTGCAGGCGCGGAGGGGCGGTATTTCGGGTTCGAGACACTAACCTTCGCGCCGATTGACAAGACGTTGGTGGATACGAGCCTTCTGGGACGCGATGAATTGCGCTGGTGGGATGCATATCACGCCAAGGTGTTGGAGGTGGTCGGGCCGCAATTGGACGGCGAGGCCCTTGAGTGGGTTGCGGAGGCTTGTTCTCCTTTAGAGCGGGAATGAGAGATTTGCGTGAGCGGCGTTTTGAAATCGTTGAAGAACTCGCGCAATCACTCATCGCTAGCCAGTTTCCCGCTTGGTCCCATCTCCCACTCAAAAAGATTGATTCGGCTGGAACCGACAACTCCATGTACCGGCTCGGCGACGAAATGGCGGTTCGATTTCCCGTATCAGTTTCTGCTGCCGAGCAGGTAGCAAAAGAGCAAAGCTGGCTTCCGAAACTGAGCAGCTTTGCCGTCGCCATACCGGTAATCATTGGTGCTGGACGGCCAACGAATGAATTTCCGCTTCCGTGGTCTGTAGTGAACTGGATTGAGGGCAAAGACGCTGCTTCTGATGTTATTTCTGATTGGCTGACAATGGCCGATGACCTAGGCCAATTTGTCAGGGCGTTTCGCGGGCAAAACATTTCTGGCGCACCTGCGGCTGGAAAACATAACGGCTTTCGAGGAACGGCGCTCATCAATTTGGACCAAGTTGCGCGCAACGCCATGAACGCTCTTGAAGACATTTTCGACAAGGCATGTCTTCTGAAAATCTGGGAGCAGGCATTGGGTGTTGAGCCTTGGGCCGGTTCACCTGTATGGATACATGGCGACATCCACGCGGCCAATATTGTTGTACAAAACGGAAGTATCGCCGGAATAATCGACTTCGGGCTGATGGGTGTTGGCGATCCCGCTTGTGATCTTGCACTGGCTTGGTCGCTTTTGCCTACGCATGCACGCGACGTCTTTCGCACAGCAGCAAATGTCGATGAACCAACATGGCAGCGAGGCAAAGGCTGGGGCCTCTACATCGGCGTGATCGCACTTTCTTATTACCGTGAACGAAACGCGATTTTGTCGGGCATTGCAGAAACGGCAATCCAGGCGGTTATCGAAGACTCGTTCCAGCGATAAACTATAGCTTATGATGCGCCCCTAAACTCGCCCTTATCCGGTCGAGCGTTCCCTTGCGGATCGCCTTCTTGTTCCACGCATAGGCCTTGCCGGGAAGCTGCGCCAACTGGCCTGCGACAGCCAACGCCTTGGCCTCCACCTTGTCGACCTCGGCCAACATATCGAGATAGCCTGCCTCGACCGCGCCTTCGGGGTTATAGATAAAGCCTTGCACCATCGCGCGGGTCAGGTGCTGCGGGCTTAGGCGGTCGCGGGCGAGTTCCATTGCGAAGATCGGCAACTGCATCCCGGTAATCGCCTCGTTCGCGCCGATCTTATATTCTCCGCTCGCGCCAACGCGCGTGTCGCAGGCGTTGAGGATGAACACCCCCATCGCAATCGCATGGCCGGTGCACGCGGCAACCACGGGCAGCGGGCCGCCATAAAGCCGAAGCAACAATTCCGCGCCCGCATCCAGCAATTTATACACGCCCTCCGC
>JANLSY010000124.1:0-1821 GCA_031362665.1 Sphingomonadales bacterium | reverse complement strand
CCTTGGTGTGGTAGACGATGCCTGGAACCTCTCCATATTTATCGTCCGCAATTCCGAAGACCGAGAGCTCGACAATCGAGTCATGCTCGTAGGCAGCGGCTTCGACCTCGGGGCAACTGATATTCTCGCCACCGCGAATGATGATGTCCTTCTTGCGGTCAACGATGAACAGATAGCCGTCCTCGTCGAGATAGCCGATGTCGCCGGTGCGGAAAAATCCGTCATCGGTAAATGCATCGCGCGTTGCCTGCTCATTTTCCCAATAGCCATTGAAATTGGCAATCGTACGGATACAAACCTCTCCGCGTTCGCCTTGCGGCATGATATTTCCGTCATCGTCCAGCATTTCGACCTCGACCAGCGGCTTTGTGGCTGGCCCGGTGCTCGTCGGTTTAAGCAAATAGTTTTCGGTGAAATTTCCGCAGCCAACCCCGTTGGTTTCGGTGAGGCCATAGCCCAAAAGCGGATAGCCCCAGCTCATTTCCTTGCGGATCTTTTTCACATGATCGACGGGACGCGGCGCGCCGCCTGCGGCAAAGGCTGTGCAGCTGGTCAGGTCATATTTGTGCCGGTTTGGGTGAGTGGCAAGTTCGATGCTCATCAGCGGCACGCCGACAAAATAGCTGATTCGTTCTTTTTCGATGATGCGCATTGCCTCTTCGGCGTCCCATTTCGGCATCATCACCAGTTTGCGGCCAATGGCGAAGCTTTGCAGGACGAGCGGGACCGACGCTGTAACATGGAACAGCGGCACATTGACCAGCGCCGATGGTTGCGCGGGCATGCTCTGTCCAGTCGCGCTCAGTAGTTCGAAAAATACGAGCGTCTGGCCGACATAGCTCATCGCTCCCTGTACGACAGCGCGATGGTCGGAGACAGCGCCCTTCGATTGGCCGGTGGAGCCAGACGTATAAAGGATCGTCGCATTATCGAGCGGACCGATGGCCGGTAGCGGTGTAGATGCGTCGCCTCCCTGCGAGGTCAGTACCGACAGTCCTTCGAGCGGCGAGCAGTCATGGCTGAACACAAGCAGGTCGCATGTGCCGATATCCTGCCCCTCAAGCCTCGCTGCACGTTGCGCATCGGCTAGTACATAGCGGCAACCGACCATTCGGATACCTTCGGCCAGCTCGCCGCCCTGCCACCAGCCATTGAGCAGTGTGGCAACGCCGCCCGCCATGATGATCGCCATATAGGCAATGATCCAGTTGGCCGAATTGCGCGCCGCAATTCCTACGCGCTCGCCCTTCTGCAAGCCGCGTCCTTCAACCAATCCGCCCGCCAGTGCGCGTGCTGCGGCATAGGTTTCGCCAAAGGTGTAACGGCAGTCGCCATCGACCAGAAATTCCTTGTCGCCGTGCGTCGCGCAGAAGAAAGCGAAATAGTCGGCAAGATTGCCGGGTGCCTTCGTCAGCACTGGCATCTGCACGCCATATTTTTCGACATAATTAACGGTCAACGGACCATCATTTTCCATCAAGCGCGTAATTGTCGCGTTGATAGCGAGGTCCAGTTCGGTCGGCATGGTGATTCTCTCCTAAACTCTTTGTGCACCTTCTATTTCGCTCTATAGGAATGTCAAAATTTCCCGAGGAAACATTGTGCCGTTCGAAATAATTGCCGCCGCGACCGATTACATCCAGTTTACCGACTTGGGCGTCGGCCCAGTCGCACTCGATTTGGGTTTTTTCCAGATACGCTGGTATTCGCTGAGCTATTTGGCGACAATCCTGCTTGGTTATTGGTTTCTCACAAAGCTGATCGCGCGGCCCGGCGCGCCGATGTCGCGCGTGCACGCCGACGACCTTATCCTGTATATGA
>JANLSY010000087.1:0-6386 GCA_031362665.1 Sphingomonadales bacterium | reverse complement strand
AATGACCAGCGTACGGCCCTTGCCTGCAAGTCCTGCCCAATTCTGGTCGGTCAGCCCTTTGCACTGGCCAGCAACGAAGGTTACGGCACTTGATGCGTCGCGGTGGGTGAGGGGAAGCATTGCTTCGGCGGCTCCGCCCATAGCTGCGGAAATGCCCGGGACGACTTCAACGTCGATGCCAGCATTGCGGCAAGCTTCGGCCTCCTCGCCGCCCCGCCCGAAAATGAACGGATCGCCGCCTTTGAGCCGCACTACCAGATGCCCGGCCCGAGCCTCGCGGATAAGAATGTCGTTGATACCGTCCTGCGGGACCGAATGCTTCGAGCGGCTTTTGGCAACCGAAATCAGCCGCGCTGCGGGATTTATCATCGCCATGATCGCATCATCGACCAACCCGTCGTGCACCACCACCTCGGCAGCCGCAATCAACCGCGCCGCCTTGAGCGTCAACAATTCGGGGTCACCGGGGCCAGCGCCCACCAGATAGACTCGTGCCTTTTCCATGCGCGCAACATGCGCTTTGCTTGTTACAGCTTCAAATCAGGATAAGTTGGCTTGCGGGTAGCAGAACTTTAGGCGGCTATTTGCCACCGCTATCAGCAATGGTCTCGTCATCTTTCAATCCGATACCGATCATCGCTTTAGGCACTTCGTTCTCGGATGAAACAACAGGATAGGCGCAATAATCTGCTGCGTAATAAGCGCTGGGTCGGTGGTTACCCGACAGACCGATGCCGCCGAAGGGCGCCGACGATGAGGCACCGTTTGTCGGCGCGTTCCAGTTGACTATTCCTGCGCGGCTGTTCGCCCAGAACTCGTCATATTGTGCAGCAGACCCGCCAATGAGGGAGGCAGAGAGGCCAAAGCGCGTATTGTTTGCTTCATTTATCGCGGCGGCGAAGTCCGGGACACGAATGACTTGAAGCAACGGCCCGAACAGTTCGATATCGGGCCGTTCAGCCATTTCGGTGACGTCGATAATTCCGGGCGAGAGAAAGGGACGGCCATTTATCGGAACCCGCATATGCTTGATCGGTCTTCCGCCCCGGCTCATCAACGCAAGAAAGCTTTCGACCAGATTATCGCATACGTCATTGTCGATCACCGGCCCCATGAATGGGGGCGGTTCGCCATGAGGGTCACCAATAACCAGCCGGTCGGCAATTTTCTTCACCTCGCCCACGACCTGATCGTAAAGCTCATCTTTGACGATTAACCGCCGGGCGGCGGTGCAGCGCTGGCCTGCGCTTAGGAATGCTGACTGGACAACAAGTACGGCGGCGCTGTGGATATCGCGCGTGTCCCAGACGATAATCGGGTTGTTCCCGCCCATTTCGAGTGCAAGGATTTTGTCGGGACGATGTGCAAACTGCCGATTGAGTGCGATGCCGGTTTGTGCTGATCCGGTGAAGAGCAAGCCGTCGATATCGGCATGCTGCGATAGCGCTTTGCCCGTTTCCGGGCCGCCTTGCACGATACGGACGACGCCTTCGGGGATGCCCGCCTTGCGGTAATAATCGACGAGCATTTCGCCGACTGCTGGCGTCTTCTCAGATGGTTTGAAAACAATTGCGTTACCAGCGATTAACGCTGGAATAATATGACCGTTGGGCAAATGTGCGGGAAAATTGTAAGGACCTAGAACGGCAAGAACGCCATGAGGCTTGTGACGTAGCGCGTTGCGACTGCCGCCTTTGCCTTCAAGGCGACGTTGCGCGGTGCGTTCGGCATAGGCACGCACCGAAATATCTACTTTCCCGACTACTGATTCGACTTCGGTCCGGGCTTCCCACAAGGGCTTCCCGGTTTCGCGCGCTATGAGGTCAGCAAATTTTTCGAGGTCGACGCGTACGCGATTTGAAAAGCTTCGCACCCTCTCGATCCGTTCGGCCAATGGAGCTGCCGCCCATTTGGGCCATGCCGCGCGCGCTGCCGCTATTTCTGCATCGACATCAGCCGTCCGCCCGCGCCAAAGCTCGGCACCTGTTGCGGGTTCGAAAGAGACGAGGTCGGGCAAATAATTCGCTTCTACAAGGAGGTAAGTTGGCTGTTTACTATAATTCGCCTGTATAGTTTTAAATCACGTAAACTGGCCATGTAAAATAGCCCATTAAAGAGAATTTGCATGAGCCCCGCCCATATGACGGATCGCTTCTATCTTCTCGTGCAAGGGTTGCCAGTCGTCATCCTCGACGATGGCCGCCCAGATCGCTTCGACCTCGTTGATCAGCATCGAGCATGGAGCCGGGTCGGACCAATAAACATGGTCGATGGCATCCGGATTCTGGTATTCAGCCAAAGCCCGGACAAATTCGTTTCGGTTTTCGCCAAAGCCATCTGAACTGACGGCCCTGCCGCCGCGATGTTCGTGAAAAAATCGGTCGATTGGTATTTGCTCGCGCACCATCGCGCGTTCGGCGGCTTCAACGAGTTGGCGGTCGTTTTCCTCGCCGTGCGACAATACACCAAGCCGCCACAGGAAACGCCGAATGATTGCGGACTGATACAGGCCGGGAAAGCGTTCGAGTGCTTCAATGAGCGGCGGCGCTTCCGACATCAGTCGCAACGAAACCGCCAATTGTCCCAAATCCCAATGGATTGCCTCGGCCTGCCGACCGAAGGCGTAAAGCCCGTTTTGGTCGAAATAGGCGGCGGTAAAGCGCGGATCCCAATGTTCGGTGAAGCGCCAAGGTCCATAGTCAAAGCTCTCGCCCGTGATGTTTATATTGTCGCTGTTGAGTACGCCGTGGACGAAACCCGCAACCATGTAGGATGCGGCCAAGTCAGCGATTTCTTCGACCGCGAGGTCAAGTAATTGCGCGGCGGGGTTATCCGACGGCAGCTCATTGTATAAAATCGTCAAGCAATAATTGACCAGCTGCTCCATGGTTTCGGGATCGCCCAATGCGGCCAAGCGCTGGAAGGTGCCGAGGCGGATATGACTGTGGCTTAGGCGTACCAGCACCGCGGAACGGGTCGGCGACGGCTCGTCTCCGCGCATCAATTGCTCGCCGGTTTCGATAAGCGAGAATGTCTTGGACGTGTTGACGCCCAAGGCTTCAAGCATTTCGGTGGCAAGGATCTCGCGAACGCCGCCCTTTAGCGTTAACCGGCCGTCGCCTTGGCGGCTATAGGGCGTAGTGCCCGAACCCTTGGTCCCAAGGTCGAGCAAACGGTCATACCCATCGCGCATTTGTGCAAACAGGAAACCGCGGCCATCGCCGATCTCCGGATTGTAAACGCGAAACTGGTGGCCATGATAACGAAGCGCGAGCGGCTCGGGCAGATTGTCGGGCAGCGGGTGGAAACGACCAAAGTGCTTCAACCATTCTTCATCGCTGAGCCCGGCGAGCCCGACGGTTTCCGAATATCGGTCATTGCGGAAACGCAAAATCGTTTCGGGAAATTCCGCCGCTGTAACCGCATCGCCGATTTTGCTGCTTAGGCTAGCGATTTTCGGATCGGGGCGGTAGGGGGACGGCAGTATCTCGATTTGCATCGCGCGGTTTTGGGCGGTGCGCAACCGAAAGGCAAGTATGGCGGCGGTCCGCATCCTTCATTTGCACAGCAGCTTCAACCCGGGCGGTCAGGAAACGCGCACGGTACGGTTGATGAACCATTTCGGAAATCAGGCCGAGCATACGGTTTTATCCGCAGTGCCCGACGCCTTTGGTGCGGCGGACTTGATAGACAAGCGTGTAAGTGTCGCTTTTCCCAAAAGCGATGCGCCGTCGCTTGCGGGCTGGCCAGGCATGGGCCGCTATCGCAAACTGGCCGCCTATATGAAGAAGTTCCACCTTGTACTCAGCTATAATTGGGGCTCGATGGACGGCGTCATGGCACGAACGCTGTTTGGACACAGCATGGGCCTTCCGCCGCTTATCCATCACGAGGACGGGTTCAATCATGACGAGATCGAGCGGTTGAAGAAACGGCGCAACTGGTTCCGAACAATTGCGCTGCAGCGGGCGCACACGCTGGTCGTTCCTTCAAAAACACTAGCAAAAATTGCCCAAACCGCATGGCATCAGCCGTTCGAAAAAATCAGCCGCTTTCCAAACGGCATCGATACCGCCCATTTCAACCGCAAGGCGCAGCGCGGGGCGTTTCCGGGATTTGTGAAGCGCGAAGGTGAGATCGTTGTCGGCACGATTGCCGGCTTGCGGACCGTCAAGAACCTGCCGCGCCTTGTCCGCGCAGTGGCCGCGGCAGGGCCGAATGTTCGACTCGCGATTGCGGGCGAAGGGCCGGAGCGCGAGGCGATCATGGCCGAAGCGGCGCGGATGGGCATTGCCGACCGCCTCATGCTGCCTGGGTTCCTGCGCGACCCGGCGCGCTATATCGGGCTGTTCGATATTTTCGCACTAACTTCCGACAGCGAGCAATATCCGATCAGTCTTGTCGAAGCGATGGCGAGCGGCATTCCTGCCGTTTCGACCGATGTGGGTGATGTCCGCAACATTGTGGCGAGAGAAAACCTGCCGTTTATCATCGCCCGGGAAGACGAGGCTGGTCTGGCGACAGCGATTTCGACGCTGGCAAAGGACGCCAAATTGCGTGCCGAAATCGGCGAAGCAAATCGCTTTCTTGCGTTCTCGCAATATGACGAGGCAACCATGTTTGCCCGCTATCGACAGCTTTACGGTTCTGCGATGAAGCGCGCAGAATTTGCGCGACAAGGATGATTGTTTGAGATAGCGCAAATGCGAGGGGAGCGCGCTGTTAAGCGCCTTTTTAGTCTATAGGGGTCGAAATTGTGTTCAAGGGTCTGAAACCCATTATCTATGGTGGTCGCGAAGTTTGGCCGCTTGTTGAAGGCGGTAAGGGCGTTGCCGCAACAAATCATGCAAGTTCGGGGGCTTGGGCGGCCGCTGGTGGTATCGGCACCGTTTCGGCGGTCAACGCCGATAGCTATGACGAAAATGGCGACATGATCCCGCAGGTGTTTCACGGCAAGACCCGCGCCGAACGCCATGAAGAGTTGGTCGAATATGGCATCAAGGGCGGCATCGCGCAGGTCAAGCTGGCGCATGAAATTGCCGGTGGCAAGGGCGCTATAAACATCAACGTATTATGGGAAATGGGCGGAGCACAACGCATCCTCCATGGCGTACTCGAAGAAACCAAAGGCATGGTCACCGGCGTGACCTGCGGTGCTGGCATGCCTTACAAGCTTTCCGAAATTGCGGCGCAATATGGCGTCTATTATCTACCGATTATAAGCTCGGCGCGTGCCTTTCGTGCGCTTTGGAAACGCGCATATCACAAGGTTCCCGAATGGCTTGGCGCAGTCGTTTACGAAGACCCCTGGCTTGCTGGCGGGCATAATGGCCTGTCCAACGCCGAAGACCCGCGCAGCCCTGAAGACCCCTATCCGCGCGTCAAAGCGTTGCGCGATGTCATGCGCGCCGAGGGCATTTCCGACGACCTGCCCATTGTGATGGCTGGCGGCGTCTGGCACTTGCGCGATTGGGACAACTGGATCGACAATCCGGAATTGGGCCAGATTGTATTCCAGTTCGGTACGCGGCCTCTGCTCACGCAGGAAAGCCCGATCCCGCAGGGCTGGAAAGACGCGCTCACCAAGATTCCCGAAGACGGTGTTTTGTTGCATCAATTCTCGCCCACTGGCTTTTATTCGAGCGCCGTCATCAATCCATTTTTGCAAGAATTGCAGGCGCGTTCCGAGCGGCAAATTGCTTACACGCAGGCTGCTGACCTCGAACATACCGCGCAACTTGATGTGGGCGTCAAAGGCAAGAATTTCTGGGTCACCACCGCCGATTTGATGAAAGCCCGCGAATGGCATGCGCGCGGATTTACCATTGCGCTCAAGACGCCTGACAACAGTTTGGTATTCGTTACGCCGCCCTCGGGCGACGTTATCCGCAAAGACCAGAAGGATTGCATGGGTTGCCTGTCCCATTGCGGCTTTTCGTCGTGGAAAGACCATGACAATAACAGCACTGGTCGCCTCGCCGACCCGCGTAGTTTCTGCATCCAAAAGGCGTTGCAGAACATCGCCCACGGCGCGCCGATTGACGAGAATCTGATGTTTGCGGGGCATAGTGCATATATGTTCGGCAAGGATCCGTTTTATTCCAACGGCTTTGTTCCCACGGTAAAGCAGCTTATGGACCGGATATTGACGGGCGATTGATTTCGACGCTGTCTGAAAAGGCGTCGAAATTTTTTACAAAACCGGCCGCTTCTTTTACCTGTTGTTGACCTTAAAGGCATACATCCTTTGGCATGGGATGTTGATGGGCTACATGACGTCGCAATATCGTAAGGTCGAACCTGCCAGATTGGAGCAGCGCGAAGTAGTTCGCCACCCGGTGCTGCTTGGCAAAGCGACGGTCCGGCGGCATGCCAAACATCCGATT
>JANLSY010000053.1:0-3960 GCA_031362665.1 Sphingomonadales bacterium | reverse complement strand
CTTCGACGCTGCGCGCCAGACGTTTGTCGATATCGGCAAGGCAGATTCGCCATGGCTCGCCGAAGCGCGCGCCTATATGCTCGGCCGCGTCGCGCTCAACCAGGCGATGCTGACGGCGTTCGACGAATATGGCGGGCTGTCCAAAGACCTACCCGAGCCCGGCCTGCTCGATTATGCCTATCGGGATTTCCAGGCCTATCTGAAAACCTATCCGCAAGGCCGCTATGCCGCATCCGCGCGCGGTTTGCTGCGCCGGGTGTATTGGCTGGGGCAGGACAAGGAGCGGCTGGCGGGCGAATATGCTGCTGTATTCCGGCAACCGGTCGCCAAGGGTCAGTCTTTCCCCGACGTCGTGCAGGAAATCGATATCAAGCTGCTCGGCGAACTGAAACCCGCCGATGTCAACGATCCGATGCTGCTAGCGGTACTGAACCTGCGGGCGATGCGGCACTCCAATGATCCTAAATTTGCCGATTATGAAACCCCGCCGATCACGCGCGCGGCGCTTGATGCGCAGAGTGCCAAGTTCGCCGGGAACAAGGCGCTGTTCGGCTATCTGCAGGCGGTGCATGCCTTTTATGTGGCGAACCAGCCAGCAGAGGTTTTGCGGCTGATTCCGGCGAACGGAAACGACAACAGCTATCTTGGCTATAGCCGCCAATTACTGCGCGCGATGGCGCTTGATGCCACGCGCGATGCAGGAGCAAGGGCGGCGCTCGTGGCACTGACTGCCATCGCCAAGAAACCGCAGCAGCGCGGCTCGGCGGAGCTGGCGCTCGCGTTGCACGACGAGCGCAACAAGGCGGTCGATAACGTCTTTGCGACCAACTCGGTCATCCGCGATCCCGATGTGCGCGAGATACTGTTGCGTTACCATGCGGGGCCTTCACTGTTGCGTAAGCAGGCGGCGAAAGCCGCGTCTGATCGCGAACAACAAACGGCTATCTTTACGTTGCTCTACAAGGACCTGACTCGCGGCGCTTATGGCGACTTCCTCCGCGATTATGCGTTGATCCCAGCCAATGCGCGTCCCAAGCCGCAGGACGATTATCAGGCGCCACGCTATACCGACATCGCGCTGTTCCGCTGGACTGGTGGCGGCGAATTCGCCTGTCCGCCGCTCAAGACCGTTGCGACCTCTCTGTCCGCCAAACCCAAAGACGCGCAAGGCCTGCTGTGCTTGGGCGAATTCATTCGCACCCAAGGCCTTGATCCAAATTATTATGGCGTAACCCAATATCTCGATGAGCAGCCCGATGCCGACGAGCTGGGCGGGACACCCAGCCTGTTTCCCGGAAAGCGTTTCTCGCGACTGGACGGATACAAGGCAGTGATGGCGGACACCACCACGACGCCATCCAACCGCGCTTATGCGCTCTACCGCGCGGTCAATTGCTATGCCCCGTCGGGCTATAATGGCTGCGATTCGACCGATTCGACCAAGGCCCAGCGCAAGATCTGGTTCGACCAGTTGAAGGGGCAATATCCGACATCGGTCTGGGCAAAGAAGCTGCGTTATTATTGGTAGGCGATTATTTCTGCTGGCGACGCTGGCGTTGCTCGGGTCCTGCCAGCAGAAACCGGCGCGGGTGGATGCGGCCCAGTATGACGCATTCTGGTTGTGGGCTGGGGTCAAGCCGCAACCCGTGTTGGAGCGTGCCAAGACAATCTACATATTGCAGGGTGAAATCAGGGAAGCGAGCAGGCCGCGCCTTATCTCGCTACGGCCGGGGACACCCGACATCCGCCACGCAGAATTGTGGATCGTCTACCGCGCGGAAACGCTTGATTGGGGCGCCGATATTGTGCCGCAAATCCGTACCGATCTCGCGCGCTGGAAAGCGGCAGGGAACAGGGTGGCAGGGGTTCAGGTCGATTTCGATGCGGCGACGCGGGGGCTCGGCGGGTATGCTGCGTTTTTGCGAAGGTTCCGGCAGCAGCTGCCGCCAGAAACCAAGCTCAGCATCACCGGCCTGCTCGACTGGAGCAGTCAGGGCGACAGTGCCGGACTGAATGCGCTGGGAGGCGTGGTCGACGAAGTAGTGCTCCAAACTTATCAGGGGCGGCATACGATCAAAGGCTATGGGAATTATCTGGCGAGCCTCAAGCGGCTAAACATGCCCTACAAGATTGGCCTGACGCAAAATGGCGAGTGGCAAGCGCCAAAGGAGATGGCCGACGATCCCGACTTCAAAGGATATGTCGTTTTCCTGCTCAACCCATAACCAACCTGACCCTAAAGGTTGAATCCATCGTCTGTGCCGCTATGGGCGATGCAGTCTCCCAATGCGACAGGACCCGCCGATGACCGTCACCATCAAAACCGCCGACCTGATCGACAGCGTCGCCGATGCGCTGCAATATATCAGTTACTTCCACCCGATGGATTATATCCATGCGCTGGGAGAAGCTTATGAAGCCGAGCAATCGCCTGCTGCGAAGGACGCCATCGCGCAGATCCTGACCAACAGCCGGATGTGCGCCGAGGGACACCGGCCGATTTGCCAGGACACCGGCATCGTCAATGTGTTCGTTAAATGGGGCATGGATTGCCGGTTGGACGATACGTCGCGGTCGCTGCAAGAGGTCGTCGATCAGGGCGTCCGCCGTGCCTATCTGCACCCCGAAAACAAGCTTCGCGCGTCGGTGCTCGCCGACCCCGCTTTCACCCGGCGCAACACCAAGGATAACACGCCGTGCGTGCTGCACGTCGAAATGGTCGCTGGCGCTAAGGTCAGCGTCGATGTCGCGGCCAAGGGAGGCGGCAGCGAGAATAAATCGAAATTCAAGATGATGAACCCGTCGGACAATATCGTCGATTGGGTATTAGAAATGCTGCCGCTTATGGGTGCTGGCTGGTGTCCGCCGGGCATGCTGGGCATTGGCATTGGCGGCACGGCCGAACATTGTGTGCTGCTGGCCAAGCAGGCGCTGATGGAACCTATCGATATGGGGCCGCTGAAGGCGCGCGGCCCGCAGAACGATATCGAGGCAATGCGGATCGAGATTTTTGACAAGGTCAACGCGCTGGGTATCGGTGCGCAGGGCTTGGGCGGGCTATCAACCATACTTGACGTCAAGATTATGGACGCGCCGTGCCATGCTGCGGGCAAGCCGGTGGCGATGATCCCCAACTGTGCCGCCACCCGCCATGCACATTTCACACTTGATGGTTCGGGCCCCGCCTATCTGGCAACGCCGAACCTTGATGAATGGCCCAAGGTTGATTGGCAGCCTGATGCTGCGGCCAAACGGGTCAATCTCGACACGCTGACGCCCGCCGATGTGAAGGGCTGGAAACAGGGTGACAGATTGTTGCTCAGCGGCAAGATGTTGACCGGTCGCGATGCCGCGCACAAGCGCATCGCCGATTTGCTGGCGAAGGGTGAAGAGCTGCCCGTCAGCTTCAAAGGACGTGTAATCTATTATGTCGGCCCGGTCGATCCCGTCGGCGAGGAAGTCGTCGGACCCGCTGGCCCCACTACTGCGACGCGGATGGACAAGTTCATGGACATGATGCTGGAACAGGGCTTGCTTGCCTGTGTTGGCAAGGCGGAGCGGGGTGCCGCAGCGACGCAGAGCATTGCCAAGCATGAGAGCGCCTATTTGATGGCGGTCGGTGGCGCAGCCTATCTCGTCGCGCGCGCCATCATGGGCAGCAAGGTCGTGGGCTTTGCAGACCTTGGCATGGAAGCGATCTACGAATTCGAGGTGAAAGATTTCCCGGTAACGGTTGCGGTCGACAGCGAAGGCGCTAACGTCCACCAACTGGCACCTGCCTTGTGGCAGAAGAAGATTGCAGAGGAGCGCCTCTTGGCCGTTACATGAGCAAGCCGGGTAGCTTCCGCCACTTCCTCTCCCGCCTTGGTCCCGGGCTGGTTACAGGCGCGGCGGACGACGACCCATCTGGTATCGGCACACATAGCCAGGTTGGTGCGCAATTCGGTTATGGGCTGAGCT
>JANLSY010000050.1:0-11581 GCA_031362665.1 Sphingomonadales bacterium | reverse complement strand
GACCATTTCATGCCCGAACGCGAACGGGCCGGGAAAGGGGACAAAGCCGGTGGCGATGTACAAATCAAGGTCGCAACGCGCGACAGCGAGCGGGCGGACGACCGCATCAGTCGCCGACTGGATTACGGGGTAAGCGACGTCATGCCATTCGAAAGTGCCGGGCTTGATGAAGGTGAGCTGCTGCATCATTTGGTCGAATTGTCGATTTGCAGCGGCGTATCGAAATAGGTCAGTTGCGGTTCGCTGCCATAGGTCGCCCTGGCTTTGGCGCGCCATGCGTCGCTATACCAGGCCTCGGCCGAGGCACGGTTTTTCCAGAGATACATGCCGCCGAAACTGTCGCCGTTGGCGATGAAATATTTGCGGATAAGCCCGGGGATTTTCTCATAAACCGGCACCGCCTGTTTGAAGCCAGCATCAAGCATCGGGCGGGTTATGCCAGGCGGCGTCTTGATCGTGACAATAGTGGCCACCGGCGTTTCGGCAGGCTTGTCTTGGGCAAGTGTCGGTGCGGCGCAGGCAAGCGAGGTGAATCCAGCGAGTGTGATTGCAGCGGAACGGAACATGGGCAGTCTCCTTCTCATGTTCACAATGTCCCGCATTGCGCAGGCGATTGAAATGCGCGATATTGCAAATCAAATGTCCGTTTTTGCAAAACATGCTTGATCCTCGCGACCTTGACGACCTGATCGCCATCTGGCGCGTGGGCTCGCTGAGCGCGGCGGCGAAGCGGCGCGGGGTAGCGATTTCGACAATCTCACGGCGGATTGAGGCGCTGGAAGTTGCATTGAAATTGCGGCTCGTTGACCGGCAGGCCAAAGGCACAACGCTGACCCGCCATGGCGAAGAAATTGCCAAGGCCGCCGAACCGATGGCCGAGCAACTGGTGCGGGTTTCACGGCTGGCCGATGGGCTGCGCAGCGAGGGTGGCACTTTGCCTGTCCGCCTGTCCGCGACCGAATTTGTGATTTCGGACGTACTGGCCCCAGCGCTGCCGCAGCTTTGGGCGAAGGGGGGAGATTTTCCGCTTCACCTCCAATCGCAGGGCGACGTCGTCAGCCTCGCTGCACGTGACGCCGATTTGGCGGTGCGGATGTCGCGGCCCGACGGCGCGAGCCTGATCATCCGCAAGCTACCAATACTCCATCTTGGATTTTTTGCTTCCGACGATTATATCGGCGAGCGCGACGCGCACCAACTCGATTTGGCGCGCGAGAAATTGCTAATCTATGATGACAGCTATGGACGCCTGCCTGAACTCGACTGGCTGCAAAGCCTTGGCCTGCACACATCGGTCGCGATGCGGACGGGGAGTACGCGAGGCTTGATGACGGCGGCGCTTTCGGGCGCAGGGATTGCGCTACTACCCAAGGCCATGGCGCAGCGCGAGGAGGCGCTGATCGAAGTCGCAACAGCCAGCAATCCAGCGCCCCGAACTCCGTGGCTTATCGTTCACCGTGATTTACGAAGCCAGCCATCGATCCGGATGGTGCATCAGTGGGTATTGGAAACCTTCGCGGCGCTGGTGCGAAATTAGTTTGACGCGCGGTGGTTAAGGTCATGGCCGAGCGCCAGAACGCCGACGCCTAATATCGTCCAAAGAATTTCGGTACCGCTATGCGGCAACGTTAACGCGCCCGCCATCATGCCGATGCCCAAAGCGCCAATAGCGGCCGGCAGGACGAAACCATGATCCCAAAGTCCCTTGCCGAGCGCCAGGACACCGAAGATAATGGCAAGAAACAGCCCGACCTCATGAATGACGGGGTCCAGCAGCAACCCACCCGCCGAGGCAAGCACGGCAAGCAGAACGGTGGTCGCCAGGCAATGCACAAGGCACAGGCCAGCAATGCTCAAACCGAGCCCGTCCCAGCGCCATTTTGTCCATACTTGCGTCATTACCCAAAGGATATGGCATGATTCGTCGCACGTTACAACATTACATTTGAAGCTTGTGACTCTGGCAACCGCTCTGCGTGGCCTTTGACGTTGGACTTTCGCGGCGGGATAGCTTGCCGCAGCCTTGTCAGCGTGAACCTGACAGAGCAGCACCAACGGCTGCAACAGTCCTTGCCACATCTTCGGCGTTTGTGTTCCAGCCGCACACGCTGATCCGCATTACGCGCTCGTTGTCCCAGCTGCCACCGCTGACAAACGCCTCGCCGCTGGCATTGATTGCTGAAATGACAGTGTCGCTGATGTTGCGGCCGTCGTTCGCATTAAAGCGAATAAGGCCTTGATTCATTGTCGGACGGGCGATGCCGGTCGCGCCCTCAAAATGGATTATGTCTTCGTAAATGGAGGTCGCATGATCGCAGCACCGTTCGATCATCGCGGCAAGCCCATCACGGCCGAGCTCCATCAGCGCCGCCAGCGCTGGAAGAGCGCGTGCACGGCGCGACCATTCCGGTGTAAAATCCATCGGATCACGGACTGATCCGCCGCTTGTCAGATAGGCTGCCGTCATACGCATTGCCGCGCTGTGGGATACCGGATCTCGGGTAATCGCCATCCCGCAGTCATACGGCGTGTTCAGCCATTTATGCCCGTCAGTGGCCCAGCTGTCGGCGAGTTCCACCCCCGCGACCAATGGCGCCAGTCGTGGACTTGCATTAGCCCACAGGCCAAACGCACCGTCAATATGAACCCACGCCCCCGCTGCCTGAGCAATCGGGCATAGGCCCACAAAATCGTCACACGCGCCGATGTTCAGGTCACCAGCATTGAGAATGACAATCGTCGGAGAATCGGGCGCTTGTACCAGCGCCGCACGCAGCGCATCGAGTGAGACTTGACCCGGAAAGTCTCCGCCTAGCGGCACGATGCATTCGCTACCCAATCCGAGCAGGCGCAACGCACGTGTGACCGAAGAATGATGGTGGGCGTTGGCAAGCACGCGAATGACAGGCGCGCCCTGAAGGCCCTTTGCCTCGACGTCCCAGCCCTTTTGTGCCAGCACAGCATGACGTGCAGCTGCGAGCGCGGTCGCATGCGCCATCTGGCATCCGGTGACAAAGGCATAACTAGCGTCGGCTGGAAGCCTGAGGGCTTCCAGCAAGAACTGACCCGCCAATTCTTCAAGAACTGCACCGGCGGGGCTGGTCGAGGCAAGCACTGCATTCTGGTCCCATGCAGAGCACATCATGTCGGTGGCAAGCGCAGCTGGCAGTGCGCCGCCCTTTACCCATGCAAAAAAACGACCCCCAGCATTGCCGGTCAATCCTGACTCCGCCGCCTGAGCAATTGCGCGAACGACATCATTTGCCGGTATCCCATGCTCGGGAAAACTTGTTGGTAGCGAGGCGCGCATCTCCGCGGGGGTACCGCGTGAGGCAACCGGGCGTGTGTCGAGCGAAGCGAGATAGCGGCGAGCTTCGGCAAAGGCAATATCGAGCGTATCCATATGGCTACGTAACGAATCACTCTCTTGTTGGCATCCCAATTCTTGCGTTCAAAGTTTGAACGCTGGTTTTCCAGCAGGCTGAATTTCTTGCAACTGAGGGATCCCAAATAGCAACACGGCGACACCATGTTGTACTTGCCAGCGGCTGCGACCCCGCGCATATCGCCGCGTATGGATATTGTGCTCAATTCTGACCAAGGATTTTCAGTCACCGCCCCGCGTCCCGAGGCGTTAATCCGCTGGTTGATGGTCGTCGCCTGTCTGGTGTTCGCGATGGTCGTTGTCGGCGGGATCACGCGGCTTACTGAATCAGGGCTGTCGATCACCGAATGGAAGCCGATTGCGGGGGCCCTGCCGCCGATCAACGAGGCAGCTTGGGCGTCCGAGTTCGAAAAATACAAGCAGATTCCAGAATACACCCAGATCAACGGCCCGGCCGGGATGACGTTGGCTGAATTCAAATTCATCTATTTTTGGGAATGGGTTCACCGCTTGCTTGGCCGTGTGATCGGTCTTGCATTTGCGCTGCCGCTTCTCTGGTTCTGGTTGAAGCAGGCGATTCCGATAGGATACAAGCCGCGCTTTTTGGCGCTGCTGGCCCTCGGCGGATTGCAGGGAATCATTGGCTGGTGGATGGTGTCATCGGGCCTATCGGCGCGTACCGATGTCAGCCATTACCGGCTGGCGGTGCATCTGTTGACCGCACTATTTATCCTGGGCGGGTTAGTCTGGACGGCGCTCGATCTGAAGATGCTGGCGCGTAATGCGGCTGCCAAACCGGCAAAGCTTACCGGATTTGCAGGCACGGTAATCTCGATATTGTTCATCCAACTGCTGTTTGGCGCGTGGGTGGCGGGACTAAATGCCGGCTATGTTTCAAACAGTTGGCCGCTGATGAATGACCATCTGGTGCCTGAGGGTATCGATATGACGAAGGGCTTGCTCTATGCGCTCGTCAACGATCCATTCTTAACCCATTTTGTGCACCGTTGGTGGGCATGGGTTGCGGTAATAGCACTCATCATGCTTGCCCGTCGTACCAGACAAAAGGGGGTGCGTTCTGCATCGCTTGCCATTCACAGCGCCTTTGGTGTGCAGATTTTGCTGGGCATCGCTACGGTGATGACCGGTGTGAACATTGTGCTTGCGGTGTCGCATCAAGCGGCGGGCGCCTTGCTGGTCGCCGCGACGGTATGGGGCGCTCATGTGCTGGGACGCCAGAATGGCGAATGACGTCGCACTGATTTACGCTGTTTTCCCTACCGCGGGCGAGGGCCACGATGTCTGTCGCAAATTATTGCAGGAACGCCTGATCGCGTGCGCCAATCGCCTGCCGATGATCATTTCGCATTTCCGTTGGCAAGGCGAGATCGAGGCGAAGGAAGAGCATCCGGTAATCTTCAAGACCAGCCCCGCCAAAGCCGACGCTGCGATGAAGCGGATCGCGGCGCTGCATCGCTATGAAGTACCGGCGATTATCCGGCTATCGAGCGAGTCAGCTTACAAGCCCTTTGCCGACTGGGTGGCGGCGGAAACTGCATAAATCTCAGAGGTATTATTTTACCCGTCGTAAAACGCCCGCTTTTGCTTGACTATTCGCGACTTCATCGTCATTAGCCCCGCTTCGGTTGCGGTGGTGTCTTCGATTCCTTCGCACATCCCAAAGAATTCGAAAGGTTCGATTAGCGATGAAAACGCTATCCAGAGTTACGAAATCGATCCGTCCCCAAGACGTCGAGAAATCGTGGATCCTCATTGATGCAGAAGGTCTTGTTGTTGGCCGTGTTGCCAGCCTCATTGCAAACATCCTGCGTGGCAAGACCAAGCCAAGCTACACCCCGCACGTCGATTGCGGCGACCATGTTGTCGTGATCAATGCCGACAAGGTGAAGTTCACCGGCAACAAGCTGAAGGACAAGGTCTATTATCGCCACACCGGCTATATCGGCGGCATCAAGGGTATCACTGCGGGCAAGGTGCTCGACAGCAAGTTCCCTGAGCGTGTGCTTGAAAAGGCCATTGAGCGCATGGTTCCGCGTGGTCCTTTGGGCCGTGCGCAGATGCGCGCGCTTCACCTTTATAACGGCACCGAGCATCCGCATGATGGTCAGCAGCCACAGACGCTCGACGTCGCTTCCATGAACCGCAAGAACAAGGTGGGTGCATAATGTCCGACACCGCAAATTCACTCGCTGATCTCGAAACCTTGGGCGCCGAAACGTCGGTACCAGCTGGATCACAGATCGCCGCCGTTATCCGCGAACAGGAAATCGACGCGCAGGGCCGTGCATATGCAACTGGCCGCCGCAAGGATGCTGTTGCCCGCGTCTGGCTGAAGCCCGGTACCGGCAAGATCGTCGTCAACGGTCGCGACCAAGAAGTGTATTTTGCCCGTCCGTCGCTTCGCCTCGTTATCAACCAGCCGTTCGGTATTACCGAGCGCGTCGGACAGTATGACGTGATGGTTACCGTCAAAGGCGGCGGGCTTTCGGGTCAGGCCGGCGCTGTGAAGCATGGCATCGCGCAGGCATTGTCGAAGTACGAACCAACGCTGCGCAGCGCTGTCAAGGCCGAGGGCTTCCTGACCCGTGATAGCCGCGTGGTCGAGCGTAAGAAATACGGCAAGGCCAAGGCGCGCAAGAGCTTCCAGTTCTCGAAGCGTTAGTATTCATCTTGCATGGGATGTTCAAACATTCCGGCTTGCTAGGGAAGGGCGGCTCCGACGGGGGTCGCCTTTTTTCGTTGTGCACGAGGGGTTTGGCAGGCAGATGGTAAGGATGATCAAATATATTCTACTCGCGTTGCTTGTCGCCGTCGTTGTGTTCGGCGGCTGGTTCTGGATGAAGACTGATCCGCAAAAACTCGATTTTGTCGACCGCATCGCGCCCGGATCAGCCGAGCACAGCGTCACGCCGACAGTCGGTATCGCTTATGGCGCAGACGTACGGCAGAAGCTCGATATCTATGTCCCTGAAGACAAATCGAACAAACCCTATCCGGTCTTGGTGTTTTTCCATGGCGGCGCGTGGCGCGACGGCGAGCGCGACGGCTACGGCTTCCTTGGCCGCGCGTTCGCTGCGCGGGGCCTTGTCACGGTCATCGCCGATTATCGCAAAGCGCCGAAGGACCTGTTTCCAGCTTTTGTCGAGGACACCGCATCGGCGATTGCATGGGTCAATGCGAACATCGGCAAGCACAGGGGCGATCCTGAAAGTTTGTATATCATGGGCCACAGCGCAGGCGCGCATCTGGTAACGATGGTTGCGCTCGATCCGCAATGGCTGGCCGCAAGGGGATTCGAAACCTCGGTTGTTAAAGGCGTGGTGGGTCTGGCAGGTGGTTATGATTTCCTGCCATTTACGACCGATTCCTCCAAAATCGCGCTTGGTCAGTGGCCTCGTCCCAAGGAGACCCAGCCAATCACCTATGCTCGCGCTGACGCACCGCCATTGTTGTTGTTGACCGGCGACGCCGATACGGTGGTGAAGCCGAGAAACAGCACGTCATTGAATGCCAGGATGGCCGAACTGGGCGGGCAATCCGAACTGAAAATTTACCCGGGCGTCGACCATGCCGATATCATTATGGCAATATCGCGCCCGTTTCGCGCCAAGGCGCCGGTAATTGCTGACGTTACCGGTTTCATAAAAGCGAATTAAGGCCGTGTCCCATGGTTAACGGCTGCTTTACCATTTGACGATATGTCCGACGGTAGGATTAACCGCCGGGACTACAGCATGAGCGAATTGCGCCATTTGAAGGATATGTTTGCCTTTTTCACCGACCTCAAGGGTGAATGGGCTATCCTGCGTCGGTCGGCCCAGGCAGAGAACCGCGACCTGATGGTGGCGCAATTGCAAGCCGCAGGGCGCTCGCATGTTGCAGTGTTTATTTCCGGAATAGTCACGATGTGGCCCGCGCTGGCGATATTGTGGTTTGGCGGTGCAAAGCCGCAATTTGCCCAATATGCGGCGCCGCTTTACACCGTGGCGGCAATCGTCGGATACCGGGTTCACGTCCGCATTAAAGAATATGTAGCAGAGGCCGACGCGAACGGCAGTTATCTGCTGTTCTTGCGCCGGCTGTTCGTTCTTCAGGTATCGGTTGCAGCATTCAGCTGGGTGCTGTTGCTTTGCGATGTCTGGAGCTACCATCAGGATATCGGTCTTGTCGTTGCAAGCGCGATAACGTTCGGGCTGATTGCGATCGGCGCGCTCATCTATCTTTGCCTGCCAGCTGCGATGGTGATGTGGCTGGCGGTGTTGACAATCGGCAGTACGATTGCGGCGAGCTATTCCTCGCTTTCGATGCCATGGTTTTTCTACGTCGGTATCGCTGTTTTCGGCGTGTCACTCCACCGCGTTGCCATGATGCAATGGCGCTCGTTCATGCATTCAGTGGACAATGCGCAGGAATTTGCGCGTCGTCAGGAAGCATTCTTCGCTTTAGAGCAAGAGAGGCTGCAAGTCGTAGAGGTCGAACGGCGCAACGCCAGCGTCGCCCGCAATGAAGAACGCGAACGTGCAGATCGCGAACAGCGCCAGGCGATGGCGGCACTCGCGAGCGAGTTCGAACATTCGGTACACGCAATAATCGATGTCATGGAATCGGCGGTGCGCGCCGTAGGGGAATCGTCGCAGCAACTCGCCGCCATTGGTACACAGACCCGCGAACGCACTGACGCCATGGCGGATATGGCATCCAATATGAGCGGCGCAATCCAGATGGTCGCGGCGGCGGCTCGTCAGTTGAGCGATTCTTCGGATGCAATTTCGACACAGGTGCATGATCAGGTCACAGCCTCGGAAGCCGCAACGACAAGCAGTAAGCAGGGTAGTGGCGTCATGGCGCATCTTGCCGGAGAGGCGGAGAAAGTCGGTGAAATTGCGGCGATGATTCAGGATGTGGCGGGCAAGACTAATCTGCTGGCGCTGAATGCGACTATCGAGGCAGCGCGCGCAGGCGAAGCAGGCCGAGGCTTTGCGGTTGTCGCGCAGGAAGTGAAAAGCCTCGCCAACCAGACACATGGCGCGATTGGCTCGGTGACCGAGACCGTGACGACGATCAAGGACCAAATGGACAATGCCGCGCGCATGGTTGGTTCGGTTGCACACAAAATGGGGCAAGTGCAGCAAGGAGCGAACAACATCGCGGCGGCTATTACGCAGCAGCAGGCAGCCACAAGGGACATTAGCAGTCACGCCGAACATGCGGCACAGGACGCCGAGCATGTCCGCGAATTCAGCAAGGAAGTGAATGTCGCGGCAGTGCAGGTCGGCGAGGTTGCAGACGAAATGCAGCAGGTCATGACTGGCCTCGAAAGCCGCGCGGCTGCTTTGCGCGAAGCAAGCCGGAATTTCCTCGACCGGTTGCGCGCCGCTTAGATCCAGATCCTAGGCCAGTGTGCTGGTCACCAGTCTGATTTTCGCCGCGATCCGCTCGATGTCTGCGGTAAATCGTTCGACCAGCCGGTCGGCATCGAGCCCGATCATTTCGAAAATCTGCGGGGCCGAAAGCGAAAGCCGCAACGTTGGTGCCCACTCGCCGTCATCATGCTTCAGGCATTTGACGGGCTGGCCCAGATGGCAAATTTCCGAAGCGATCAATTTGTCGCGCGAGCCGGAAAACATGTCGGACATATCGGTATAAAGCCCGCGATAAACCTCACGTGCCTGCTCGACGTTTAGCGGTTGTCCGGTAGTGGGAACTGGATCGGTCAGTTCGATAACATACAGCATCTTGCGATCGAGCGGATGCACCGGCTGGTTACCGTTGAGATGGTCGCCCGCTGCCGGGTCGTTCGCCGCGCCTTCGATTAGGCGAAAGGGCATCGCCCCTGCCAGCGTCCGCATCGCGGTGCCGAATGCGCCAATCACAGCATCGACCCGCTCCATTGGCATGGCAAGCAGGCGTTCGAGCTCGAACAAACCCGCTTCGAGCCGCAGCAGCAATCCGAAATTGGTGCGGGCGGGCAAAATGGTGTCGGTGTCGGTCCAGCCCGTCGGCATGTCGCCGCGCGCGAAGAAATGCGCGAGGCCGTCTGGTGCGGCGGAACCCGATTTCATCCGCGCCGAAAGCTTGGCAGGCACCAGCGCCCAGGCACTAAACGGAGGACCGCCGATGAATTTGGAACCGGTAAGAAATATGCTCGCACCGCGCGAGAGATAAGAATCGATGGTATCTGGCGATATCCGGCCCTGACAGGCATCGACCACCAGATCGATCGCATCTTTATGGGCGTCGAGTAGGCGGTCGATAGCCTTTAAAGTTGGCGTGATTATCCCGGTCTTCGAACGATGGATGATATGTACCAATGGCCTGCCGCCTTCGGCAATCACTGTGCTTGCGGCATCGAGCAGCATGGCCGCATATTCTTCATCGCTGCGAACGGGGCCGTCGTCGGTCCGCGTTTTCAGTGTCTCGACCGAAATGACGTCCGGCCCGAATCCGGCAAGATGCGCGCCCTTTTCGACTTCAAGCCCGAGCGCGGTCCGGCCCGCAAAATATTGCCCGGCTTGCGAGAACAGGCAGCCGCTGCCGACTTCGTCAACCTCAACGACAATATTTGTAACTTTCTGCCCGCTGTGTATCGCGAGTGCGAGCGCGAGATATTCAAGATCGGTTCCGGAAGCGCCGAACGCCACATCGACATTCGCAGCCAGACCATAAACGCGCCGGATTCGGCTGCGTGCGTTGCGCAGGAAACGGGTATAGGCGGCGTCCTCACTCTCACCATCGGCCACCGCTAGCCGCAACTGGTGGTGAACCGCATGGGCGTGGGCGTAGGCGGGCGCGGAAATCGAACTGGCGGTGGACGACGAATAGCTGATCGCTCGGATAGGCTCCGGCGCGCAACCGTAACTATTGAGGCCACTTTGTTCGTCTAGCGTAATGCGGTCGTCGCCGCCCGCACTCATCAGTACTGCGGTAGGTAAATCGAGCAATGATGTGTCGGCGTCAGCCATTCAAACCCTCCTGCTGGCGATATCGCCTAAGTACTGCCATAATGCAGCACTATCGCCCGCGCATACACAAAACAGCTAAGAGGCCAAAGCCCCCATGCCAATCGAAGCAATTTCGCCGCCGACCAAATTGATGATCCCCGCGCGATACCGCGACACGATCAAATTGCTGTTCATCGCCAAACATGCGCTGGGCGACGGGACGCGCGACAAGGTCGATGGCGACCATGCGGTCTATCATCGCGAAGTGCGCGACGTGTTGGAAGGCATGGGGCTGAACGTAACGGCGGCCAATAGTCCCGAAATATTGTTTACTAAGCCCGATGTCGATTTCGTTTTTTCGCTGCTCAATCGTGGTGGATATCTGAACAGCGAATTGATGATGCCGGTTCTGTGCACGCGGCTGGGCATCCCGTATCTTGGTGCAACGCCGATCGTGCGGGGTCTTTCGGACGACAAGCATCTGATGAAAATGGCGGCGCGGGCGCGCGGCGTGCCAACGGCGGACTCGGCGATATTTCGTCGTTACGCACCGGTCGATCCCATCACCGAATGGTCGGCTGATCGCTATGTTGTTAAACCCAACGCCTCTTCGGCGAGCTGGGGTGTGTCGGCCGAAAGCGATTGGGCCGGCGTCAAAAAGGCGGTTGAGGCATTGCACGAAGAAGGCCATGACGCGCTGGTCGAACCGTTCCTGTCTGGCATTGATGTGGAGCTGCCAGCGATCGGTGCTCGCAAGGCGCAGTTCCTGCCGCTGATGCGCTTCGACCATGACACCGAAGTACTTCGGACCTATGCCGAGAAACGCGGATTTGAGGCTTCGGAAGCAAAATTGGTTCAGGAAACCGACCCGGCGTTCATCTCCAAAGTTCAGGACCTGACCCGCAAATTGCTGCCCGAATTATGGCCTTTCGATTATGGTCGTTTCGAATTCCGGCTTAATCCCGCGACCGGTGAAATCAATTTCCTTGAGGTCAATCTGCAATGCAACATCTGGTCGCAACGTGTCATCGGGCGGGCGGCCGTGCTGGCGGGATGGACCTATCCCGAATTGCTCGAAACTATCCTTGCAGGCGCAATGGCGCGACAGGGGGTAGTCGAGCTGGACGATCAGGATTGGTAGGCAGGATTAGTAAGGCCGAATTGGTGAACGCCTAGCGCCCCATCTTCTTCTGTCGCCGCCGCTGGACAGAAGACCCGATCCCCATCGCCTCAC
>JANLSY010000027.1:0-7999 GCA_031362665.1 Sphingomonadales bacterium | reverse complement strand
CAGCGCCGCCTGGCCATAGGTCCGGATGCCGGACAAACGATCCTGCTGCACACGCGCTTTGGCCGGACGCGCAAAAGCCCGCCCGGTCGATTTCCAACCGAAAATGTTCATTTTTCGTCCTCTACAAAACCGAAACCCGCGGCATTCGCGCCGCCTTGCCCAGCATCAGCTCGGTCATCGACCACACCAAGGCATCGGCGCGGTCCGGCGAGCGCCCTGGACCGTCATAACCGCCGCCGGAGATCAGCCCGCACATCTGGTCTTCCAGCTCGGGAAAGGCCCCGACGTGAAAGGCCCGCCTGGCCTCATAAAGCGCCGCCACGGGCTCTGCCCGTGCCGATTTTCCCCGGCTGGCGTGCACTCGCTTCACCGGCATCGCGAGGTCCGCCGCACGTAATGTGCTCTCGACCATATTGCCGCCCTGATTATCCTCGGCGACCACGCGGTCGGCGCCCCATGCTTCGACCGCGCCCGCCACGGCGCGCGCCCATTGTTCGGGCGATACCCCCGACACGCTATGGTCGGCGAGCACATAGGCTTTGCCATCCGCCCCCGATCCGACCGCGACAATCCCGCAAGCATCGCCGTGCGCCGATACCGGCGGGTCGACGCCGATAACTATTCGCGTCATTTCGGGGCGTGGCAGTCCGGGGGCGCCCGCCAGTCGTTGTCGTTCAATCAAATCGCGCGACCACAGGGCGCCTTCGATATCCTCGATCAACTCGCCGTCGAGTTCCTGCCTCCCCCATCTTGTTCCTTCGTACAAAGCCTTCACCGTCATCACGAAATCGTCGGGCAAATTATGGTTCCGCGCAGTCCCGCCACCACACACCACAACCCCGTCCTCCTTTTTCAGCCGGTGCAACAACCGCATCTGGCGCGGTGTTGTCGTCACCAGCACACGCTGCCGTTCACCCAGCCGCAATCCGAGCATCAGATTGTCCCAGCAACCGTCGGCATTGTTCCATTTGCCGAGCTCGTCGCACCAGGCATGGCTATGTTCGGGTCCACGTAATTTCTCGAAGCATTCTGCCGAATAAACATGCGCCAACGCACCCGAAGCAAAGCGCAACAGCCCGTGCGAAGGTAGATATTGCAGCCGCTCGCCCTGCCGTGCCACTGCCTGCAATCCGCTTTGCCCGGTAATCATCACCTTGTGCACATCTTCTGCGGTCGCGCCGACAAGCGCGATCCGGGCATTGCCGTCGCTGCGTGCAACCTCGCTCACCCATTCGGCGCCAGCGCGCGTCTTGCCAAAGCCGCGCCCCGCCATGATCAGCCAGACGCGCCAATCACCATCGTCAGGAATCTGCCCCTTATGCGCCCATCGCTGCCAGAACTGGAGCAGGAAAAGCCGCACACGCGACGGCAGCGCCGCACTGCAACGCTCCTGAACCTCAACTGGCTCATGGCAGAGCTGTTCGATAAGCCGGAAAAGCTGGTGCTCCCAATAGCTGTCGTCCGGGGTGTCGCCGACCCTGGCGGCTATACTCATTCGCCTTCATCCAGACGCTTCTTCAGCGCCCGCATCCGCTTCATAAGCTCGGCGCAACTTTCCTTGGCGGTCGCTGCCTTGGTTGCATTACCCGCTTCCTTGCCCTGCCTGATCCGGATGACCATCGCACGATGCTTGTCGAGTAACGCAATTGCGTCCCTGATTGTGATATCGTCGACCGTAACACGATCCGTGTTTGCACCGACGTCATTCAACAAAGGGCGTTTGGCGGAAATGGCGCTTTGCGCCTTTTCGACCAACATTGCCTCCAATATCGCATAACCCGTTTCCAGCGCTTCGTCCCATTGATCGCGAAATCCGGTATCGCGGCGTCTCAGTGCAGAGGCGCTTTTCTTTTGGTGCCCCGCCGCCATTGCCGCCGCATCGACATTGCAAGTGGCCGCAAGCGTATCGAGGAACAGCCCGCGCTCTTCCTCGCTCCAGCCATCGCTGCGCACATTGCGCAGATGCAGGTCGCCATTCCGGTTCCGCGCCAGCACCGTGCCTTTTACGCCTCGCTTTTGGGGTTTATCCATTGCCTGCTCCTACGCTCCGGTAATGCGCACAGCAAAAAGGGCCGAGACGTTTCCGTCCGGCCCCTTTGTTCGCTCGTCTGTGCGAATCACAATTTTCGACTATGCATAACTCTAACCAAATGGCGTCACGCTGTCAACATATAATTACCATATAGGTTATAATAATCGAGCGGCCGAAGCGGACTGGTTCACAAAACCGGCAATTCATCGACGCCTAATTGCGCCGCAATATCCTCCATACTTCCCGCGACCATCAATGGTTGACCACCGACAATTCCGACCTGCGTCTGGCCGTTCTCGGCCGAGCGCAACCATGCGACATTGGATGCGACCACGAGATAATTCCCGCCGCGCGAGTGGAGTGCGATAAATTTCATGATTGATGTCTCCTGACGGTGTCAGGTTAGGCCGCAGATGTGATGTTTGGATTAACGTCAGTCTTGCAACATCGGTGAATTGACCAAGATCAATGCGCCGTTGCAACAAAGCGCCTAATCAAATGTTGTAGGTCATGGAAAGAAACAAACGATGAGCCGAAGACGGTTTTTGCTCGGGGCCGGTGCAACGGCAGTTATCGGCACCGGAGTTTATTTTGCGGGCCGTGACTCCCCTTATCCGCAAGCCGTTATGCCCGTGCGGGCGGAAATGGCGCCACGCAGCGACGCCGACATGCGCTATCTGGTGCACCACTCGGTGCTTGCAGCGAACAGCCACAATACCCAGCCCTGGCTGTTTCGAACGGACGATCGGCATCTGGAAATCGCGCCTGACCGGCGGCGTGAAACGCCGGTCGTCGATCCCGACAATCACCATCTTTTTGCGAGCCTTGGCTGCGCGGCGGAGAATCTGTCGCTCGCGGCCCTGGCGGCGGGCGCTCGTGCGAATATTGCCTTTGTCAGCGACGCTGCCGGACTTCGCGTCGATCTGGAGCGGACCAACCCGTCGCAAGAACCGATGTTCGCGGCAATCCGGAATCGTCAATGTACCAGAGCCGATTATGATGGCCGTGCTGTCGATCTCACCGACCTTGCTCTGATCGAACAAGCAGCCGCCGTGCCAGGGTGCCGAGTCATGCTAATCACCGAAAAGCCGGTGATGGAGAAAGTCCTCGACCTGATCGTCGCCGCCAATAGCGCGCAGATCGGCGACCCCGCCTTCATGCGCGAACTCAAATCGTGGATACGATTTAACGCAGCAAGCGCAGCCGCTACGGGCGACGGCCTTTATACCGCTTGCGCGGGCAATCCGGCGCTGCCGAGATGGCTCGGTAATGCGTTGTTCGAGCGGGTGGTCACGGCAAAAAGCGAGAATGCGAAATGCGTCAGCCAGATCCGGTCTTCTGCAGGGCTGGCGATATTTGTCTCCGAAAAGAATGATCCCGCGCATTGGGTGCAGGCAGGGCGCAGCTATCAACGCTTTGCCCTGCAGGCGACATTGCTCGGGATGAAGCATGCTTTCCTCAACCAACCGGTTGAAGTCGCGCGGTTCCGTCCGCAGTTGGCCGGGCTCCTCGGCATCGATGACAAGCGGCCCGATCTGGTCGTTCGGTTCGGCTATGGCCCTGATATGCCTAAGTCTATGCGGAGGCCGATTGCCGATGTGATGACCGCGATATAACCGGCCATGAAACGCGCCTTCGTCGCCGCTACGGTCTATTTCCTCGCATTATTTGCGCTGGGCTTTGTCCTCGGCACCATCCGCGTGCTGTCCGTTGCACCGCAGATCGGGGTGCTGCGCGCGACATTGCTTGAGGTGCCGTTGATGCTTACTACGGCGTTCTTCTTTTGCCGCTGGGCGGTCGGGCGCTGGCAGGTGTCGCCTGCCTTGGCGACGCGCTGGGTGATGGGGCTGTGGTTTCTGGTGCTGCTCGTCCTGTTCGAAACGCTGTTAGGGGTTACCCTGTTCGGACAGTCGCTGGACGAAACATGGGCTGGGCTGGCAACAGCCGCCGGGCTGGTGGGCCTGACCGCGCAGGTCATAGCAGCACTGCTGCCTCTATTTGTCGGGAGGGGCAAACAGCGATGATGCGGCCGAACCGGCGGCAATGGTTGCTCGGTGCAGGCGCCGGGGCGTTGATCGGCGGGGGCTATGCCTGGTCACGTTTCCGGCGTGCACTTGGTGCCGCAGATAGGCGAGTGGCCGGGCGAAGCTCGACCATGACGACGCGGTTCGGTACGCTCGAATATGCCATCGCGGGTACCGGCCCACCACTGCTGATGATTCACGGCACCGGCGGCGGATTCGATCAGGGACTACGTTTCGCCGCGCCGCTGGAGCGGCTCGGGCACCGGATTATTGCGCCGTCGCGCTTCGGCTATTTGCGCAGCGACTTTCCGGTCGACCCCTCGCTTGCCAATCAGGCCGATGGCTTTGCCGCGCTGCTCGACCATCTCGCCATTGACCGGATTGCCGTTGCAGGCGGATCGGCAGGCGCACTATCGGCAACCGCCTTTGCGTTGCGGTATCCCGACCGCTGCTCGGCGCTGATCCTGCTCGTACCTGCCGCCAATGTCGATGGCAGCGATCCGGTTGAAATGAGCCCACAACAGGAAAAGGCGGTGCGCGCGCTGCTCAATTCGGATTTCCTGTACTGGTCTGCGCTAAATGCCGCGCCGGAAAAGCTGGTCGGCACGCTACTTGCGACCGACCCTGCGCTTTTGGCCACGGTCAGCCGAGCCGAGCGGGCGCGCGCTTTTGCCATATTGTCCGACATTATGCCGATCGGCGCGCGCGCCAAGGGCATGCTCAACGATGCCCATCAGGCGGGCAATCCGGCCAAAATGGATTTTTCGCAACTGGAGATGCCGGTGCTGCTGATCTCGGCGGAAGACGACCGCTTCGGCACGGCCGACACCGCGCGCAAAATCGCCGGGGTGGTACCGCAGGCTGAGCTCGCCATCTTGCCCGATGGCGGGCATATTTGGCTCGGTCATGATGAAGAGGTTGCCCTGCGGATACACCGCTTCTTATCGGGAACAGCCTTTAATGTGCAGCGATAATAATTACACCAGCCCCAGCATCTTGCGCTCGCGCCGGATCCAGTCGGCAAAGCTTGGCCGTGCGTGCATCGCGGCCAGATAGGCCGTTAACTTGGGATAAGCCTGCGCATCGGGCACATAGCCGGCATGTGCGGCGTTGACGAACGGGCTCGCTACTGAAATGTCGGCTAGGCTAAGTGTATCGCCCAGCAGATAACCGGACTCGGGGATAACGCGTTCCAGATAATCGCAAACCGGCGTCATGTCTGCCTCACCTTTCGCCACCGCTGCATCATCCCCGGGTTTGCCCATGAATTTGGGCGACACCACGCGGTTGAAGAAAATCGGACCGGCGGCTGAAACCAGAATCGTGTCGGCAAATTCGTCAAACCAGATGGCTCGGGCGCGGTTTTCCGGGTCTGCGGGGATCAACCGATGCTCGGGATATTTCGCGTCGAGATAGGTCACGATAGCAGTCGAATCCGAAATGCTGAAATCACCATCGGTAAAGCCGGGCATTTTGCGAAACGGACTGCATGCGAGGAAATCGGGATTCTGGTCGCCAAGGCCAATCGGAACGAGTTCGAGCGGCAGGCCCTTTTCGGCGGCGAAGGCCAGCACCTTACGGACAAATGGGGAAACAGGCGCGCCGTATAGGATCATGATATGCTCTCCAAAAAAGGCCGGAATCAGGCTTCCCCGTCAAATTGCCAATTAAGTATCATTCTGCAACTCTTTTCGCACGGAACAAATACCGCTGCTCCTGATTATCCGCCGCAACCACGCTTTGTGGCTCAAGGAGGATTATATGGCCGAAGAACGTATAACGGAAACCACCGACGCGCAGGGTAAGGTAGTCGAAAGGACGATAAAGCGCGAAGCAAGTCCCACCCCGGTAACAGTCAATACGGCTCCCGCATCGGGTGGCGGATTCGGCGCTATCATCGGCGTGCTTTTGCTATTTGCACTCGCTGTCGGCGGGTATTTTCTTTTCGCCAACAGCGATAGCGAGACACGCAAAGACGACGCGGTTGCCGAAGCCGCTGACAATGTCGGCGCGGCGGCAGAAAAAGCAGGCAATGCGGTGGAAAAAGCAACGAAAAAAATCGCCGACTAGATCTACTAGTTCTACTAGATCTGTAGAACCCCGATAAGGCAAAAGGCCAATATCCGCACGCCTGTTTCCCGACCGTAAAAGTGTTTTGCAGCCATTTCGACAAACGAACCGAAGAGCGCGGTTGCGCCAGCGACTTGCACTCTTTGACTAATGCGCCATAACGGCGGATGGTGACCGACGCATTCCTGTTCCTTGTTTTGTTTGGCCTGGGCTTTGTTCTGTGGCTGACGCGAAGCGATATCAAATATCTGCACCGACGAATTTCCGAGCTTGAGGAACGTTTGGCGGGTTCAACCGAAACCAAGCCGCCCGCCGCAACACTTCCAAGAGTTAATGCAAAGCTTCGCAAAGCCGCAATTGTAACCGGCCCGCCGTTAGCTTCGCTTCCGTTGACCGAAACACCCCCGCCTGAAGCCCCCGACAAAGAAACGCAAAAATCGCCTTTCGCCGATGTCAGCTTCGAAAGCCTGATGGGCGGCAAGCTGCCGATCTGGGTGGGCGGCATATCGCTGGTTTTTGCCGGCTTCTTCCTTGTGCGTTACACGATCGAGGCCGGATTGTTTGGCCCCGGCGCACGGTCGATTACGGCGACTCTGTTCGCGCTTACGTTGATCGCGATGAGCGAACTCGGCGGGCGTATTCCTAAAATCGGCGCATCGTTCACCGCCGATCCGCGCATCGCGCAAAGCCTCGCCGGAGCGGGCGTCGCCACGCTCTACGGCACGCTCTATATGGCGGCAGAAATTTACGGACTGGTCGGCGTCGGCACCGCCTTTTTGTTGGTGGTCGTCACGACTATCATCGCCTTCGCTCTCTCGCTTCGGCATGGGCCGCCGACCGCGCTGATGGGCCTTGTTGGAGGCTTTGTTGCGCCGTGGGTGGCAGGCATGGGGGCAAGCAACCTGCCGACGCTTTTGCTGTATCTCGCGGTGTTTATCGCTGCACTGTTCGGCCTTGCGATCTGGCGGCGCTGGCTGTGGCTGCTAGTGCTAGCGTCTGGCGGCGGGCTGGCGTGGAGCCTCGCGATGCTGGCGACGGCGAGCAGCGACCTTGGGCTTCTCGGAGGCTTTATCGCTTTCACCGGAGGTGGCGCGATACTGGCCTTTGGACGCTTCGACCACAGCAACGGAATTTGGGCGCAGATGGCACGATATGCGCCGATGGCGCTTGCATTAGTCCAGATTGCCCTTCTGCTGCCCAAGATGGAATTTTCGGCACTTGGCTGGATCTTCCACTTGGCGCTTTCCGCGCTAACGATCGCATTGGCATGGCGCGACAAAACGCTGCTGCCGCTGGTCGCAGGCGCATTGTTGCTAGCAATGGGTCCGCTCGGCCTCGCATGGAACCAGACGGGAGCTAGTCAGACCAACATCGCGATGACGCTGGGTATTGCCTCGCTGTTCGGCGTGGCAGGGCATGTCCGTGCGCGCGCATCACAAGACAGCGCCAGCGGGTGGGCGATTACCGGCCTTGCTGCACCGCTGCTTTGCTGGTTCACGGCATCTTTATACTCGAGCCTCGACGCCGACCGCGTCTGGGCTGCCTTTGCAATCGCCGCCGCGGCACCTGCGGCATGGACCGCGTGGGAATGGCACGCAAAACAACGCCCCGCCGCCGTTCAGCCGTGGGCTGCCGGAACGGCAGCGCTCATGCTCTGGATGGCCGCAATCCTGCTGTTCGATGAAAAATGGTCAGCCAGCTACAGCGCGGTGATCGCGCTCGGCATAGCGGCTTGGGCAAAAACTACCGGCGGTACATGGGAACGGCGGCTAAGCTGGATTCCACTCGGGTCCGCGATGATTCTCACAAGCGGCTTTTCCTACCAGTTCATCGACGCCATCGGTGCATCGCTATCGGGTGTAGGCGCGGTCAT
>JANLSY010000225.1:0-2660 GCA_031362665.1 Sphingomonadales bacterium | reverse complement strand
TGCGCCACGCCATAGTCGTTCTGGTCGTGTGCGCCGGTGATCTTGACCGCGCCCGAGCCAAAATCGGGGTCGGGATATTCGTCGGTGATGATCGGGATCAGGCGGCGATGTTCCTTGGGACCGACGGGGATTTCGCATAATTTGCCGACAATCGGCTTGTAGCGTTCGTCACCCGGATGCACCGCAACCGCGCCGTCGCCGAGCATCGTTTCGGGCCGCGTGGTGGCGATGGCGATATAGTCGCGGGTTTCTTCCAGCGTGACATTGCCGTCGGCGTCGCGCTCGACATAAGTGTAGGTCTCGCCGCCCGCGAGCGGATATTTGAAGTGCCACATATGGCCCTGCACTTCGCGCGTTTCGACCTCGAGGTCGGAGATCGCAGATTTGAAATGCGGGTCCCAGTTGACGAGGCGCTTGTCACGGTAGAGCAGGCCCTGATTGTAGAGGTCGACAAACACCTTGATGACGGCCTTTGAAAAACCTTCGTCCATCGTGAAGCGTTCATTTTCCCAATCCATCGAGCAGCCGAGGCGGCGGAGCTGGCGGGTGATTTCACCACCGCTTTCTTCTTTCCACTCCCACACCTTGGCGACAAATTCGTCACGGGTGAAATCGGTGCGCTTTTGCTGGCGCTCGGCCATCTGCCGCTCGACCACCATCTGCGTGGCGATACCCGCATGGTCCATGCCGACCACCCACAAGGCATCCTTGCCCTGCATCCGCGCATGACGGATCAGGATATCCTGCAACGTGTTATCGAGCGCGTGGCCGATATGGAGGCTGCCCGTCACATTGGGCGGCGGGTTGACGATCGTATAGGGCTCGGCGTTGGGACGCTCCGGGCGGAACGCGCCGGTGCTTTCCCAATGGGCATACCATTTCGCCTCAATCGCGGCGGGGTCGAAAGTCTTGTCGATAGTCATGGGGTTGCCCATGCCAGCGGCCAAGCGATTCAGCAAGCTTTTGGGGCCCGGTCAGCCCACCATCATTTCTTCAGATGCTTGTCCACCCATTCGAACACCGTCTGGTGCCATTGAATCGAATTCTTCGGCTTCAATATCCAGTGGTTCTCGTCGGGGAACACCAGCAGTTTCGATTCAACGCCCTGCTGCTGCAACGCGGTGAAGGCTGCGAGACTTTGCGAGTAGGGAATGCGGTAATCCTTCTCCCCGTGGATGACCAAAGTTGGTGTTTTCCATTTGGCGACATGGTTGACCGGGTTCCATTTTTCCGCATCGGTCCGCGTGGTCCACGGGCCGCCATTATCCCATTGGTCGAACCACAATTCTTCGGTCTCATAAGCCATCGCGCGGAGGTCGAAAATGCCGGCATGGGTGACGAGGCATTTGAACCGGTCGGGCCAATTGCCGGCAATCCAGTTCATCATATAGCCGCCGTACGACCCTCCAAGCGCGCAGGCGTTGGCGGTATCAAGCTGCGTATCGATCTTTGCAACCGCATCCATCCCCTTTTGCAGGTCTTCGAGCGGCCAGCCGCCCCAATTCTTGTTGATGCTGTCGGTGAATTTCTGTCCGTAACCCGTGCTCCCGTGGAAATCGATGGTCACCACGGCATAGCCCTGTGACGCCATGACGGCGGGGTTCCAGCGGTAGGACCAGCTGTTATTGAACGTCCCCTGCGGCCCGCCGTGGACCAGCAGCAGCACGGGCAATTTGCCGGTTGCACCCTGCGGCTTCACCACCTGCCCGAACACCTGTTCGCCATTGGCTCCAGCAAAATCGAATTTCTGGTAGTTTACAGGGTCGAGCGTCGCCAGCGCATCGGCATTGACGTTAGTCAGCCGTGTGGTCTTGCCCTTGGCGTCCATCAGCACAAGGTCGGCAGGTCCGGCGAAGCTGTCGATCGAATAGACAATTCCGCCATTTTTGAGCGGGACGACTTCGCCGATATGCCCGCGCTCGGTAAGGCGTGTTACCTTGCCTTTCAGGTCGACGCGGAACATCGGCGTTTCGAGCGTATCTTGCGCGGTGACGAGCAGACTCTTGCTATCCGCGGCCCAGTTGAGCGAGCCGACCGAGCGGTCCCATTTATCGGTAAGCGCGGTGACCTTGCCGGTTTTGATGTCTATCAGTTTGAGAACCAGCCGGTCGGCCTCGTAAGTCGCACGCGCCATAGAGGTCCATGCAAGCCATTTGCCGTCGGGCGAGGCGGCGGGCGTGGTGTCGGTACCCAGATTGTCCGTGGTCAGGTTGACGACTTCGTTCGCCGATAGTGAAGAGCGGTAAATATCGAGATTGGTCGACTTCGCTTCATTGGCGTCTGCGGCGCGCAATGCGAATAGCACCGCACTGCTGTCTGCGGTCCAGCTGACTTCCTCACCGCCGCCAAAGGGTTTCGACGGCGCGTCGCCGACCAGATTGCCGTCCATCGCCTTGCCGAGTGTGCCAAGCTTGCCATCGGCGCCAAGCACAACGGTGAAAATGCGGCTATAGTTTCCCGGTGTTTCCCATTGGTCCCAATGGCGCACCATCAGCTGGTCATATTCGCGACCCGTTCCGGGGCCTGGTTTAGATGTGTCGCCGTCCTTCTCGCAGCCGAATTCCATGCAGTCGCGTGCAATATCGCCCCAAACCGCAAATTTCTTGCCGTCGGGGGAGATTTTGAAGCCGCTAACGTCGGTCTTGAAATTGCTGGCCTGC
>JANLSY010000217.1:0-1646 GCA_031362665.1 Sphingomonadales bacterium | reverse complement strand
CGGAGTATTTTGCTGCTGCGCCATTGCCGGCGCCGAGGCGATCGCCACGCTAGCATCAAAACGCAATCAACCGACCCTAATTCGCGGACCGCAATCGAATACAGGGAAGGAAGAAGAGATGCGTAAATTTACAGCAATTTTGATGGCTAGCGTGGCGATCGCCTCGGCGCCGGCAATGGCGCAGCAGCAAAATACTCCGGCGGAGGATGAAGCTGCGGAAGACGAAATCGTCGTGTTTGGCCAGGGCGAAACGCGGCAGGTGCAGGAGCTCACGAGCAAAGAGTTGCTCATTCTCGCACCCGGAACCAGCCCGCTGAAGGCCATCGAAAAACTACCAAGCGTCAACTTCCAGTCGGCCGACCCGTTCGGCACCTATGAATGGTCGAGCCGCGTGTCGATTCGCGGGTTCAACCAGAACCAGCTCGGCTATACGCTCGACGGCATTCCGCTTGGCGATTCCTCCTATGGCAACAATAACGGCCTGCACATTGGCCGCGCCATCATCTCCGAGAATATCGGCGTCACCCGGGTGTCGCAAGGCTCTGGCTCTATCGGCACACAGGCCACGAACAATCTGGGCGGAACGCTCGAATTCTTTTCTGGCGACTTCAGCGATGGTTTGGGTGTCGACGCCAATCTGACTTATGGCTCTGAAAATACCATCCGCGGCTTTGGCCGAGTGAATTTCGGTGAAGCAGGCGGTGTCCGCGGCTTTGTTTCCGGCGTCTATCATAACGCAGAAAAATGGAAAGGCGGGGGTGACCAGCGCAACTGGCAAATCAATGCCAAGGCGATCATCCCTGTAGGCGAGGCGGAATTTGATGCCTATTTCGCTTATTCAGATCGCGCCGAGCAGGATTATCAGGATCTCTCGCTGGAGATGATAAATCGCCTTGGCTATGATCACGACAATTTCTTCCCCGATTACGCGACGGCAATCAATGCGGCACGCGGCATATTTGTCGCGCCTATCAACAATCTCGACGACAGCTATTATGACGCGTCGGGTCTGCGCAAGGACACGCTGGCCTCTTATGGCCTGACCGCACCGTTGGGCGAAGGCGTGACGTTCAAGATCAAGGCCTATTATCATGACAATACCGGGCAAGGCACCTGGGGCACGCCTTATGTCGCAAGCCCGAACGGCGTCCCGATGTCGGTCCGCACCACTGAATATGATATCCAACGCGGTGGCGTTTTCGGATCGCTGAATGCCGAAATCGGCGATCATGAAGTCACCATCGGCGGTTGGTATGAGCATAATGACTTCACACAGGCCCGTCGCTTCTATGCCTATGAAAGCCTGACCAATCCTGGCCGCGATCATACGAAATTCCAGCGCAATCCGTTTTTCACGCAATGGCTGTTCGATTTCAACACCGACACGCTGCAATATTATGTGCAGGACAAAATCAGTTTTGGCGATTTGACAGTTAACCTGGGCTGGAAGGGGTTTCAGGTTAATAACGAAGCCATCCCTCGAGTTCAGGGAGCGCTGGCTGCAGGCAAAATCAAATCGCCGAGACTGATTTTGTCCTGCACATAATATTGCAGTGTGTCGGTGTTAAAATCGAACAGCCATTGTGTGAAGAACGGATTGCGCATGAACTTGGTATGATCGCGGCCGGGATTGGTCAGGCTTTCAT
>JANLSY010000361.1:0-4051 GCA_031362665.1 Sphingomonadales bacterium | reverse complement strand
GTGACCGAAGCAGCAAGCTTCATCGACGATCTGGGTGCAGACAGCCTTGATATTGTCGAGCTGGTCATGGCCTTTGAAGAAGAATTCAACGTCGAAATTCCAGACGACGCTGCCGAGAAAATCGCCACCGTCAAGGACGCGATTGACTTCATCAACAGCAATAGCTGATGGTGCGGGCGCGGCTTTGGCTGCGCTCAATTCAAGATATTAGCGGCTTTCCGGTTCAGGCTGGAAAGCCGTTTGCATTTCGGTCGAACTTGTTTTTATTGGGCGTGAATTGCCCAGCGATTTGGAGATTGCATGATGCGTAGGGTCGTGGTTACCGGATTGGGTCTGGTTACACCTTTGGGGGCAGATGTCGAAACCACGTGGGCAAACCTGATTGCCTCGAAATCTGGCGCAACGCGGATTACCCGCTTCGATACCAGCGACCAGAAATGCCACATCGCGTGTGAGGTGAAGCCAAAGGATCATCCGTGGGGTTTCGACCCTGATTTGCGCGTCGATCACAAGGTCCAGCGGCAGGTCGATCCCTTCATCATCTATGGCATCGACGCCGCCGGACAGGCATTGGAAGATGCCGGCCTGACCGCAATGACCGAAGAGCAAAAGGTTCGTGCCGGCTGCTCCATCGGTTCGGGTATTGGCGGGCTTCCAGGCATTGAAAGCGAGGCATTGCTGCTCGCTGAAAAAGGCCCGGGCCGCGTTTCACCGCATTTCGTCCATGGCCGCCTCATCAACCTAATTTCAGGACAAGTCAGCATCAAATATGGCCTGAAAGGTCCGAATCACGCAGTCGTAACCGCCTGTTCCACCGGCGCGCATTCGATTGGCGACGCAGCACGGATGATCCGCGACGATGACGCCGACGTGATGCTGGCGGGCGGCGCGGAAGGAACAATCAATCCGCTGGGTATCGCCGGTTTTGCGCAAGCACGAGCACTCAACATGACGTATAATGACCGACCCGAAGCGGCGAGCCGTCCCTATGATAAAGACCGCGACGGATTTGTCATGGGAGAAGGCGCAGGCGTCGTTGTGCTCGAAGAATATGAGCACGCAAAGGCACGCGGCGCAAAAATCTATGCCGAAGTAGTTGGTTATGGCCTGTCGGGCGACGCCTATCATGTTACCGCCCCGCATCCGGACGGCGATGGCGCGTTCCGCTCGATGCAAATGGCGCTCAAGAAGGCAGGTATGACGCCTTCCGACATCGATTATATCAACGCGCATGGCACTTCGACAATGGCCGACACAATCGAACTTGGCGCGGTCAAGCGGCTGTTCGGCGATGCGATCTCGACTGTGTCGATGAGCTCGACCAAGTCTGCCATCGGCCATTTGCTCGGCGGCGCAGGCGCGGTGGAAAGCATTTTCTGCATTCTCGCGATCCGTGACCAGATTGTGCCGCCGACACTCAATCTCGACAATCCCGACGAGGGCACCGAAGGTGTCGATCTCGTACCGCACGTCGCGAAGAAGCGCAAAGTGAAGGCGGTGCTGAACAACAGCTTCGGTTTTGGCGGAACCAATGCCAGCCTCATCATGAAGGCTGTCGAATAGGTGCGTAAACTCGCCAAATGGGCAATTATCGCAGCTGCCCTTCTGCTTGCAATCATTACCGGTAACTTCGTCTACGGCTGGACCGCGCCGGGGCCGCTCACGCGTGAGACCAGCGTTGTCATCAAACCGGGTTCGAGCATTACGCTGGCCGCCGCCCAGCTCGAAAAAGGCGGCGTCATCAAATCCGCCGATGCCTTCGTAAACCGTGCCAAGATTTTTGGCGCGACGAGCACGATCAAGGCGGGCGAGTTTATCATTCCTGCCAAAGCATCGAATTCTGAAATTCTCAACATTCTGACCGGTGGCAAGACGGTACAGCGCATGGTTACCATTCCCGAGGGCATGCCGTCGATCATGGTGTATGAACGCTTGATGGCGAATGACCGGCTGAAGGGCAGCATTCCTGTTCCGGCCGAAGGCTCGGTCCTCCCCGACAGCTATGCTTTTGAAAAGGGCGAAAGCCGCGCTGCGGTGCTGAAACGGATGCAGGACGCGATGAAGAAAACGATAGACGAGCTTTGGCTCAAACGAAGCAAGACGACCGTTGTCAAAACGCCGCAAGAGGCGCTGGCGCTGGCATCCATCGTCGAAAAGGAAACCGCACTAAAATCGGAACTGCGGCTGGTCGCAGGCGTCTATTCGAACCGTATCACGCAAGGCATGATGCTACAGGCCGATCCGACAATCATCTATCCCATCACTAAGGGCAAGCCGCTTGGCCGCCGCATCCGCCAGTCGGAGATCGCAGACGTCAACGACTACAACACCTACGCGATGGTCGGCCTGCCCAAAGGCCCGATAGCCAATCCTTCACGCGCCGCGATCGAAGCCGTGCTCAACCCGCAAGAAACCAAGGCGCTGTTCTTCGTCGCCGATGGCAAAGGCGGGCATGTGTTCGCGGACACGCTGCAGGAACACAACGCCAATGTCGAAAAATGGTATGCGATCCGCCGTGAACGGGGCGAGATGTAGTTTATCCTCAAGGCTCGGCAATATTGAACGGTCCCGGCATCGGGTCTAGCGCCGCTTGCAGCGCTTCAATCGCCGTCCGGTCACCTGCGACCTTTAAGCCTGCGCCTTCCAACTGCACCAACGGCATCTTCAGGAACAGCAGCGCAAGGAACAGCTGCCGCGGGCCGGTGACGGTTGCTGCGGGGGCGGCGTGACTGGTACCCATTTCGCTGAACATCACCGCATTACCGACGCTTACTTTGGCCTTTTCCTGACGGTCGGAGAAGACGAAGTTGATCGCCAGCGACTTGTCACCAATTGCAACCGGATCCAGCCGCGTTGCCACTGAATCTAGCAACAAGCCCGTTGGTATCGCGGAAATCATGTCGATGCTTTGCGTGGTGATGCTCGCCTTCACCCCTTCGCGCAGGTCGCGGGCGGCGGAGAGGAACATATTGCGCCAGATCGCCGATTCTGCCTGATATCCTTGCTGCTCATAGCTGTCCGCGAGCAGCGACCGGCCTTCGGCGTTTTTCGGCTCTGCAAAAACCAATTGGTTTAGCAAATCCGACGACCAGCGATAATCTCCCGCGGCCATCGCCTTCTTGGCCTCAGCCAAAAGCTTCTTCGCGCCGCCCATCGCAGCGACGAGCTTTGCCGCGCGCACTTCTGGCGGATACGGGTTGAGGTTGGCTGGAACGGCGTCGTACCAGCCGAGATAATATTGGTAGATCGCCTTCGAATTATGGCTGTAGGTGCCGTAATAGCCCTTGTTAAACCACTGGTTGGCGATTGCGGGCGGAGCTTTCAGATTTTCCGCAATCTCCGCCTGCGTCATCCCCTTGTTCATCATCCGAACCGTCTGGTCGTGCAGATAGCGGTAATTGTCGCGCTGCCCCGATAGCCAGCCCTTGACCTCGTTTTGCCCGAAACGCGGCCAGCAGTGGCTTGAAGCGATCGTATCGCTGCGATCACCATAGAGGTTGACCGCTTCGTTGAGGAAGCCCGCCCAAGCATGCGCGTCGCGCACCTTTGCCCCGCGCGGTGTCAGGATATTGTGGAGCGAGCATGTGGCGATTTCAGCCGCCAGAAAAGTCCTTGAAGCGGGCACATACACATTCATTTCGGCAGGCGCCTCGGTCTGCGGCACCATCTGGAATTCGAGAGCAACGCCATCGACTTCTCGGATTTCTCCGGTCTTGTGTATGTCGATGGTCGGCGAAATCAGCGTGATGTCTCCGCCCGCAATCCCCTTGCCGATCCCGCTGCCCATTTGACCCTTTGGACCGGGGGTGAGATTGCCGCCGAACTGGTAATTGGCGCGCCTGCCCATCGCAGGGCCTGCCATCACATTTTCCGAGGCGGTTTCGGCGAGGAAATGCTCGGGCGCGATTATGGCGACCTTGCCAGCCTTCACATCGCCTTCGTCGACCACGCCGCGCACGCCGCCAAAATGGTCGCCATGGCTGTGGCTGTAGATGACGGCTGTTACCGGACGCGCACCCAGTTTCTCATTTACTAGCCGAAGTGCCGCTGC
>JANLSY010000358.1:0-9528 GCA_031362665.1 Sphingomonadales bacterium | reverse complement strand
GGGCAATTCCGTTCGGGAGATCTGCCGCTGATTCAATCAGCGATGACGGTCACGGCATGAAAGAAACTTCCGGCAGCGGGACATCCGACAGCTGACCCATGTTTAAGGGCCGCTGGCGCAAATCCGGCGGCCCTTTTCTGTATAATATGAGTTTTGAACCTGGCGAGCCCGGCGCTCCGGTAAATGCGCTGGCTTTCGTTTTCGGCAGCGGCATGTCAGTCCTAATCCATGACTGGTTTCAACAGCGGTGCCATTCGATTATTTGCGTTAATGAGCGCAGCGATGCTTTTGCTGATACCAAGCGTTGCAACAGCATCCCACATCAAAACTTTAAAAGTGGCAGCACGCGGTTCCTTCATTATGCGTATGGCTATACTACCAATTTGGTTGACGGCTATGGCAACAAAATTCCCCAAGAAACATGGGTTTGCAACATGGCCTTTGAAGTCCGCGAAGGTCTTATCGCTGACTATCGATCTGATGGTAACTACTGCCGGACAGCAGCTGAAAACCTGCCATATGGTTCGCCCAGCGAACGTTAGCTAAGCAAGTGTCACGGCATCAGGATTGATTGAACTCCCTCGTCCGGATGCTGGAAAGGACCGACCGAAGCGCTGCCGGTTGGACCGGCTTTGCAAGCACAATGACATCTTCGGGCGTGTTACGATGATGCAGACTTTCCTCGGCATGGCCAGTCATCAATATGGCGGGAAGGGCTCGTGTAAGCTGCGTTCGGATGGCAGCAATAGCTTGCGCACCTGTAGCGCTAGCGCCGAGTTCGAAATCGCTGATGATCATGTCCGCATCTGCCGCTTGTTCTGGCATTTTTGCAAATGCTTGAACCACGCAGCCCCAGCGTTTTAACAATGTTTCGGTCGCCTTAAGGACGTTGATGTCGTCTTCGATCAGGATGACTCGCAAACCTGCGAGCGGGCGGAGGATGGTATTATCAACATGCGCGGGCGGCAACATGTGAGATTGGGAAATGGGTATGCCGCTTAATCTGACGGACGTACCGACGCCGCGTTTTGAATCCAGCTTAATCGAAAAACCGCAAAGCGCGACTAGACGCTGCAATATCGCCAAGCCTAAACCCACGCCCTCGGCATCATGATCGCCTGCAGCATGGCCACGATAGAATTCTTCAAAAATATACGGTAAATGCTCGCCGTCGATGCCGACACCTTGGTCATATATTTCCACTGATGCACTCGAGCCACGGCGTCGCACGCCCACCAGTATCTTTTTTCCTGGACTGTATTTGATCGCGTTCGATAAAAGATTCTGCACCATTGTGGTCAGCAAGGTGGGGTCGGCGTCCACAGTCACGTCGACCAGAACGGTTCGCAACTCGATATCATTCCATTGAATAAACTGCTCATTATTCGAGATGATTTCGTCGATGAGCGGCTTGAGCGCAACCGGCTCTGCGCGGACATCAATGGTACCGCTGTCGAGCTTTGCGATATCAAGCAGTGACTTAAAAAGCCGCGCCACCCCGCCTAATGTTTGCTCGATACGGTTCACCAGATTGACCTGATCTGCGTTCATGGGCGAACCACGGAGTGCGCCGATATAATAACCCGCCGCATGAATGGGCTGACGCAAATCATGACTCGCCTGCGCCAGAAACCGGCTTTTCGCAAGCGTTGCCACTTGGGCGGTATCACGTGCCCTTGCCGTCTCGCGCAGCAGCATCAGAGCGTATGTCGGCAAAGCAATTGCTGTAACCGAAAATGTGACCATCAACTCAAACTGGCTACGCCAATATTCGCTGCCCAGAATCAGTGCGAGCAAAGCAAGTTGCGCCATAATGGCGGCAATCAACAAATAGCGTTGACCAAAGCGCATGCCATTGCCCAGGGTGACCCAAAGGATCAGCGCATAAAGAGGCATCGCTGTCGTTTGACCCAGGATCATAACGATCGCTAAAGACGCATAGTCGCCCGCCATGTTTGCCAGTCGTCTTATCGGGTAATTGCCTGGGCGATACAAAATGTTCAGAAATGAGAAGACCGTAAATAGGGCAAACCCGACCATATAAAGTACTAAAGCAGTCTGGGCAGTTGCCGGCAACGCCCAGAGCAACCCGGAAAAATGAGTATAGGCGATAGCAATAGGGACATTAAACAAGCGCGTCTTTGCCTGGCCCAGCTCAGCCTTGTGCTGATCAAAAATGACCGTCGAATTTTGTTTGCTGCTGAGGGTTTTGAACATGGCCTGCCAGTGAGTTGTGCGAAGCGAGCACGGTTGCCTCGTCGGGAACCAACTGACAACCGCTTATTCAACCGATCGGTAGGTTGTCTTATCAATCCTCTCGCACCGAGATGGCGTTATTCTGTGTCGCGGGTCAACCGCAGGTCGGATTTGATCGAATTGTGGGTGGAATTACGACAAAGCGCGCTTACATCACCGTATAAACTTAACGGGAAACACAAATGCAGTTCATGCGCGTCAGCTGGAAAATTATCGTCGGGTTGAAGGACCTTCTGGTGCTGTTGCTTCTGCTGTTGTTCTTTGGGCTGCTGTTTGCCGCGCTTAGTTCCAGTCCTAACCCAGGCCTTGTCCGCGACGGTGCTTTGTTGCTGAAGCTGGACGGTGTCGTGTCGGAGCAACCGGCCGAGATCGACCCGCTTACCGCGTTGACCTCCGCGGCGACGCCGGTCCGCGAAATCCGGCAACGCGATATCGTCCGCTCATTGCGGCTGGCCGAGAAGGACAAGCGGATCAAAGCTGTCGTCCTCGACATGGACCGCTTCATGGGTGGCGGGCAGGCGAGCCTTTCGGCGATCGGTGACAGCCTTGATGCTGTCAAAAAGGCGGGCAAGCCGGTCTATGCCTTCGCTACGGCCTATAGTGACGACAGCTACCAATTGGCAGCGCATGCGACGCAAATCTGGATGGACCCGCTGGGCGGCGCGATCCTTACCGGCCCGGGAGGATCTCAACCTTATTTCAAGGGCTTACTCGACCAACTCGGCGTCAAAGCGAATGTCTATCGAGTGGGTACCTTCAAAAGCGCAGTTGAGCCTTATACGCGCAGCGACCAGTCACCCGAATCCAAGGAAGCTATCAAGGCGGTCTATGACGAGATTTGGGGGCAGTGGCAGGCTGATGTTGCAAAGGCGCGCCCGCAGGCAGTGATTGCTCCGCTGCTGCGCGACCCCGCAGGCGCGGTGGAGGGCGCCAAGGGGAATATGTCCGAACTGGCGCTGACCAACAAGCTTGTCGACAAGATTGGTGATCGTATCGCTTTCGGCAAGTTCATCGCAGGCAAATATGGTGCGGATGACAAGAAGACGACCGGCGGTTTTGCCGCGACTGAAATGGACGCGTTGCTTGCGAATTATGGTCCGCCGACCGCCGGCGAACAAATTGGTGTTGTTACAATCGCGGGGACAATCGTTGATGGCGAGGCCGGGCCTGGAACAGCTGCAGGCGATACCGTTACCAAGCAGATTTATGATGCGCTCGACCAGAAAGATTTGAAAGCGCTGGTGGTACGCGTGGATTCGCCAGGCGGTTCGGTAACCGCGTCGGAGAAAATCCGGCTAGCGATTGAAGCGGCCAAGACGAAGAAGATTCCGGTCGTCGTATCAATGGCAAACCTTGCGGCGAGTGGTGGATACTGGATTTCACTTCCTGCCGATGTGATTTTTGCCGAACCTTCGACGATAACTGGATCAATTGGCATTTTCGGGGTGATCCCCAGCGCCGAAGCGGGTCTTGCCAAGATCGGGGTGAATGCCGATGGCGTGAAGACCACGCCTTTGTCGGGTGAGCCCGATGTGCTTGGCGGGTTCAGCCCCGAATTCGATCGTGTGGCGCAAGCTGCCATTGAGAACGGCTATCGCGACTTTATTACCCGCGTTGCGACAGCGCGGAAGAAAACACCCGAACAGGTCGATACTATCGGTCAGGGCCGCGTCTGGGCGGGCGGCACCGCGCGGCAGAACGGTCTGGTCGACCGGCTGGGCGGAATGGATGAGGCACTGGCGGAAGCAGCAAAGCGCGCGGGCCTGAAGCCCGATGGCTGGCATGCAGTCTACATCGAGCCGCAGCCAAGCTTCGCAGGGACGCTTCTCGGTGGATTGATGCCCAAGCGCGACGCGTCAGTCGCGCCGATGGACATCTTTGCGCTGGCCCAATGGCAGCAGCAATTGTTCGTGCAGCGCGTTGCGGCCGACCTGGAAATGCTGACGCAGGTGCAAGGGGTACAGGCGCGTTGTATCGAATGTACGGATTTCGGTGTACCCGTGACTGCTAAAGCCGAAAGCGGTTGGCTTTCGGTCCTGACAGGCTGGTTAAACTAGGCCTTAACCGCGCAGATCAAACCCGACGAGGTCACTACACCCAATATTTCGGGGTCCTGCAAAGACCGTGTGCGCCTAAGCAGTTCATCTACGGTAATCTTGCGCATATTTTGACCGCGCAGCTTTTTGAGGCCGCTGAGTTTGTTTAACTGGATCAGCGACAAGCGGTCGACCATCCGGTCGGCCATGCAGGAAGCTATCGGCTTTGACAGACCCGCATCCATTAGTGCTGTACGAACCCGTGTTTCGGGGGTGGCGCAGGCCGATAGGGCCAGCACAGAAGCAATCATCGCCACCATTCGCTTCATATTCCATTCTCCTTCGCCCGCTCGACGCAATCCAAAATGATCCGCTTGGCGTCTTTCTCGTCGCCCCAGCCGTTGAGCTTTGCCCATTTGCCAGGTTCGAGGTCTTTGTAGTGGGTAAAGAAATGCTCGATTTGCTGCAGTACGATCGGTGGCATGTCCTTGTACGTCACGACATCGGCATAATAAGGGAAGGTGGCGTTGACCGGCACGCAAAGCAGCTTTTCGTCGCCGCCCTTGTCGTCTTCCATCATCAGGACGCCGATAGGGCGGCATTTCACCACCGCGCCTGCAACTATAGGCGAACGCGCAACAACGAGTGCGTCGAGCGGGTCGCCATCCTCGCCCAAAGTATGCGGGACGAAACCATAATTCGCAGGGTACCGCATCGGTGTGTGCAGGAAGCGATCAACGAATAGCGCTCCCGAAGCCTTATCGAATTCATACTTCACGGGCTCGCCGCCAATAGGCACTTCGATCAGGACGTTCAGGCTGTTGGGGACATCGTCACCGGCGGGAATAAGGTCGATACGCATTGGGAGGCTTTCTTTGTTTCATTTGCGGCGCGGCATCAGCAAACGGTCTAACGCCGTCTCTCCAGTGCCGGTGGGTTCGAGGTGCGGATAGCGAAGCCCGCCTGAATAAGCGATGTCTATTTGCTCATAACGCTTGTTGCGTTCGATCAGGAGGCGGACCGGCGTTTTGCCATCCTTCGCCGCAGTGACCGCGTCGGTCAGGCGGTCCTTTGTGTAAGCGATCCCACCCACAGCAATGATTTTGGCGCCGTTGACGATGTCCGCTTTGAACGCAGGGCTGTTCCAGAACACCGAAGTGACTTTTGCATCCTTGTCGATCGTAAGCCCCAGCGAGTGAATGAGGTTGAGGTTGCTGCCTTCTTTCATAATATCCTTGTCGAAGATATTTGGATCTTCCTTCCAGACGAGCTTGTAGCCGCCTTTCTCTATTCCGGTCAGCGGCGCTGGCTGGCCGGGCTGGCGCAATTTGGTATCGAGGAATTTAGCCCAGTCGTAAGGCTGCACTGCATTCAGCGTGCGCACAACTTCGTCGAAATCATAGGTCAGCACGCCCCAGTCCGCGTCGCGAACACCGAAAAACGCTTTGGCGAAATCATCGAGTGACTTTTTGCCGCGCGACAGTTCGCGGATTGTCATGTCGGCCGCGAGCCAAACCAAAGAGCCTTCACTATAATAATCCTCGCCTCTTGCCTGGCTGGCGAACGGTTTGGGTTTGCGCGCGCCGAAGATTGGATCGTGCGTTGTGTCCTCGACGCTGCGCCAATCACGACCGGGTTGCTCGGCGTAAAATCCGGCATATTTGGCAAATTCGGCGAGCGCCATCTCCTTTGACTGCAGACCCGAACGGGCACCCAGTACGAGGTCCCAGTAACTGGTCTGGCCTTCATACACCCACAGCAGATTATCGCGCATCGGGGTCGAATAATTGGGCGTCCACATCGTGTCGGGGCGGCGGAATTTCCCGTTCCAGCTGTGGATCAATTCATGCGGCAACAGACCGCGTTCGGACATATTGTCGTCCCATTCGACAAAATAGTCCGTTTCACGTGTGTTTTCGCTGGAGCGATGATGTTCAAGGCCAATACCGCCCAGCTCTTCGGTTAACCCGAGCAAAAATTCGTAGCGGTCGAAATGCTTTGAACCGAACAGGATAACCGCCTCGTCGACCAATGCCTTGTGCGCCGCGATCTGCTCTGGTTTGGCCTCTAGGAACTTCGCCTCGTCGGCCCAGACGTTGAGCGTGACCTTGTTGCCCAGATCCCATTTTTTGTAATGTGGTCCGGCAAACATCGGGCTGTCGACCAAGGTTTCGAACGTCGTTACGCCATAGTCGATGCGGTTGCCGTTGACCTTCGCGCCGTCGAGCGCAGCCACACCGGTCCACCCCTTGGGCAGCGTGATCGACGGTTGCACCTGAATGGCGCGCGTGAAATGACCTGCGGGGTAAAGCGCGACCTGTTCCCACTGCACATTCATCATCGCAGGTGTTACAACGATGCGGCCTTCGGAGCCTTGCACCGGCGAAGTGAACTGGAATTCGACCTCGACCGAGCGGGTGCCTGCAGGCGTATCGACATGGAAGGCATAAACCTCGACCGGATCGCGCGTCCAGTTTAGCAATGTGCCGTTCGAGCGGATTTTCAGGCCCGTCATCTCGGCAAGCGCCCCACGCGGACCGTGCTTGCCGGGCAGCCATTGCGGATAGAGCAGGATCAGCGGCTTGCCTGCTTCGACTGGTATACTCTGCTTCACACGAAAAATGGCGCGGGTGACGTCGGTGGCGTCGACCTCGAGCTTCATCGGTGCGGATAAGGGCCGGTCTTCGGGCTCTGGAACGCGGTCGATGATTGGCACCGGTTGCGGCGCGCTCTGGGCGACGGCGGCGGTGGCGAGGGTGGTGGAAAGGGCGAGGGTGGTGGAAAGGGCGAGGGCAGCGAGGATGCGCGACATTTTTGTTGATTTCATGGGTTCCGGTTTTGGCGAAAGCCTTTGGCGGCGTCCAGCCCTATTCCACTAACGCCAATTAGCCGCTAGGGCGCTTGGCAAATGGAAAAGATACAAACCCCGCAGCCCGTTCGCGGCACTCAGGATATGTTCGGCGAAACCGAGGAACGCTTCGCGCATGTCGTCGCGACGTTTGAGCGCGTGCGGCGGCTCTATGGCTTCAAAGGGCTGCAATTGCCGGTGATCGAGCCGACTGCTGTGTTTTCGCGCTCGCTTGGCGAGGCGACCGATGTCGTGTCAAAGGAAATGTATACGTTCGAAGATCGCGGTGGGGATTCGATTACGCTGCGGCCCGAATTCACCGCCGGGATTGCGCGCGCGTATCTGACCAATGGCTGGCAACAATATGCGCCGATGAAGCTTTCGGTGCACGGGCCGTTGTTTCGCTACGAGCGCCCACAAAAGGGCCGCTACCGCCAGTTCCACCAGATCGACGCCGAGATTATCGGCGCGGCCGAACCTCAGGCAGATGTCGAATTGCTGGTGATGGCGGACCAGTTGCTCAAGGAATTGGGCATCAATGACGGTGTGACGTTGCAGTTGAACACACTGGGCGATACGCAAAGCCGCGATGCGTGGCGCGCGGCGTTGATTGCCTATTTCAACGACCATAAGGGTGCGTTGTCAGAGGACAGCCTAGCGCGGCTGGAGAAGAACCCGCTTCGTATTCTCGATAGCAAGGACCCAAAAGACCGCCCCATTGCCGACGCCGCGCCGGTGATTGACGATTATCTGTCGGGCGATGCGCAGGATTTCTTCGGCGCGGTCACGGCGGGGCTGGATGCCGCAGGCGTCGCGTGGGAACGCAATGCCCGGCTGGTGCGCGGCCTAGATTACTACCGCCACACCGCATTCGAATTCGTCACCGACCGGCTGGGTGCGCAGGGGACAGTGCTGGGCGGTGGGCGTTATGACGGGTTGATCGAGAATTTGGGTGGGAATGCGACGCCTGCGGTTGGGTGGGCTGCTGGTATTGAACGTTTGGCGATGTTGATTGATGCGCCTGCTTCGCTTACCCGAGACATGATTGCAGTTGTTCCAGACGACCAGTTGATGGAAAGTGAAGCCCACGCAATAGCCAGCGCACTGCGACGTAGACAATTGCCGGTATTCACGTCGTTCAAGGGAAACCCAAAAAAGCAGAGCGAAAAAGCCAAGCAAGCGGGCGCAGTCGCCATATTATTTGTTCGCAATGAAGCCGACCCCAAGCGGCGCCTGCATCTTACGAATGTGACGCTTGAGACCGACCAAGCTTCGCCGTTTCTGCTGAAAATTCTGGGCATGCTGCCAGATCAATATTCCGAACTTTCTGGTGATGACGACCGCGCATGAGAAACACTCATCTTTGTCATTCCCGCGAAGGCGGGAATCCATGGCCTGACCTGTCAAAAAAAAGAGTGGTTCACGCAGAGGCGCAGAGGACGCAGAGTTCTCTCTCCGCCCCTCTGCGCCTCTGCGTGAACAAAAAGTGGCTCAAACTTCGCTTGCAGGCCATGGATTCCCGCGTGCGCGGGAATGACAAAATGGGGCGGGGCGGGGTTCACTAATGAAAATCTCCCCGCAACGTATCGCGATGATTGAATCGCGCTTCGCCGAACTTGAGGCGCGGATGGCTTCGGGGCAGATGGAGGGCGATGCCTTTGTCACCGCGTCGAAGGAGTATTCGGAGTTGGAGCCGGTTGCCAAGGCTGCGGCGAATGTCCGGCGGCTGCGCAAGGAAATCGAGACCTTGCAGCATATGGCGAAGGATTCCTCCGACCCCGACCTGCACGATATGGCCGTCGAGGAACTGGAGGATGTTGGCCATCAGTTGAGCGAAGCCGAAACCGCTTTGGCCATCTCGCTCCTGCCGAAAGACGCCGCCGACGAGCGCCCTGCGATGCTCGAAATACGCGCTGGCACTGGCGGCGATGAGGCGGCTTTGTTCGCGGGCGACCTGTTCCGCATGTATGAACGCTATGCCGCGGGGCAGGGATGGAAAATCGAACCGATTTCGATCAGCGCTTCCGATGTTGGTGGGTTCAAAGAAGTCGTCGCCTCAATCAAGGGCAATGGCGTGTTCGCCAAGCTGAAATATGAAAGCGGCGTCCACCGCGTGCAGCGCGTACCAGTCACGGAAAGCGGCGGCCGCATCCACACCAGCGCGGCGACTGTCGCGGTGCTGCCCGAGCCGACCGAAGTCGATATCAACATCGAAGCACGCGATCTGAAAATCGATGTCTACCGTGCGTCGGGCGCTGGCGGTCAGCATGTCAACACCACCGATTCTGCGGTCCGCATCACGCATTTGCCGACGGGTATTGTGGTCACTTGCCAGGACGGGCGCAGCCAGCACAAGAATAAGGAACAGGCGATGCAGGTGCTGCGCGC
>JANLSY010000327.1:0-2098 GCA_031362665.1 Sphingomonadales bacterium | reverse complement strand
CCAACAACCGGATGGAAATGTGGGCGGCCATACAGGCGCTCAACATTCTGATCGAGCCGTGTCAGGTAAAATTGCATTCCGACAGTAAATATGTGCTCGATGGCATCACCAAGTGGGTCACGGGTTGGCAGCGTAACGGCTGGAAAAACGCCTCGAAACAGCCTGTGCGCAACGCCGACCTTTGGCACGACCTTATCGAAGCAGCGGCCAAGCATGAAATTGAATGGATCTGGGTAAAGGGACACAACGGCCATCCCGAAAACGAACGCGCAGACCGCCTCGCCAGCGATGCTGCCGACGCGATCAGCGCGCGCTGAACTTTACTCCGCGTCGCGAACTTCGGCCGTAGGTCCGTTCTTCAATATCGATTCGATCGCTTTCTTAGCGCCAGCCTTGCTCGAATAGCCTTCTGTCCAGAAAATGGATTCGGAATTATATTTGAAATAGGCGACATGTTCGCCCTTTTTGTTTTTCTTGATTTCGAAATAATGCGGCATGCTGTCCTCCTCATCTCAGCGCTGTTGAGACGGAGTTAAGCTAGCGATCAATCGCTTGCATGCAAGTAAATCAATGTAACCGGTCGGGCGAAAAACGCGAGCCGTCAACTCCCGATGGCGTCGCTAAATCAGTGACGATCATCGATGCCGCAAGCTTCGCGGCAGCGGGTGCCGTCTGGATGCCAAACCCTCCCTGTCCCGCAAACCAGAAAAACGCCGGATTTATAGGATCGGGGCCGATAACCGGCAGCCGGTCGGGCGCGAAGCTTCGCAAGCCCGCCCATTTATGCTCGACCCGTTTTATCCGCCAATCGACGACCTGTTGCAGTCGGTCAATCGCGATCGCGACATCGAGTTCATCGGGCGCTGCATCGCACGCCGGAGTTGCGGTCTCGTCATGCGGGCTGAGCCATAATTTTCCGCCAGCATCGGGTTTGAAATAGAAACTGCCGTCGAGTGCGATGACTAACGGAAGGTCGGCAGGGGCACCCGGCTCGACGTCAAGCTGGGCGATGGTCCGACGATATGGCTGGATACCCAAGTTTTTGAGACCCGCGATATCTGCAACCTCGTCAGCCCACGCCCCGGCCGCATTTACGATCTGCCTTGTTGTTAAATGCCTGCCTCCGGCGTGCATGTGCCACTGCCCGCCACGCCAATTGGCGGCTTCCAGCCGCGCACTACAAAGCAACTTCGCGCCCAACCGTTTTGCTTGGCGAAGATAAGCAGAATGGAGCGCAGCAACATCGATGTCTGCGCACGCAGGTTCCCAAAGGCCATGTGTCCAGTCGCTGCGGATACCCGGAACAATTCTTTCGAACATTGCGCGGTCGGCCACCTCGATCTCGACCCCGCTGCGGGCAAAATCGGCGAGCATTACCGAAGCAAGCCTGCTTTGCGCGCCGGTGCCAATATGCAAGGCACCACGGCGATGCATCAATGGGCCATCGTGGAATTCGGTGGGTGGATTCGCCAGAAACGGCCCGGACGCCGTGGTCAGCGGCTGCACCAGCGGGCCACCATAGCTCTCGTCCCAGAATGCTGCCGAACGACCCGTCGAATGATATCCAGGTTGTGCTTCGGCCTCAATCAATATCACGGAACGGTGTGCAGCTACCTCGGCAGCAAGACTTGCGCCTGCAATGCCGGCACCGACAATGGCAATATCGAAGTCGCTCATTTCGCGGGCGCGTGCTGGTCCAAAAAGGCATCGATGCGGTCAAGGCACCGGTCCCGAACGCTATCAGCCTCGCGCAATAACTCGTGCGCCGCTTCCTTGCCAAATATCAGCGTTTCGGAGTTGGGCAGGCGTCTGCTGTCTTTGATAATGCGCGGCGTGCTCACCAATTGGTCTGCGGTCGTTGCCAATAGCAAGATAGGTGTCGCAACCGCTTCCAGCCTTCCCGGTTCGTCCAGCAACCGGATTGACGCAATCGCGCGTTCAACCCAAAGCCAACTGGGCGGGCCGAGTTTGACCTCGGGCCGCAGCGCCCACCATGCGAGCTCATCTTCATACCGATCTTTGTCATGGGTCAATATCTTTGCACGCAGGTCCATTGGCGATAACGGCTTCTCGCTTACCTTCCATGCCGCGACCTCGC
>JANLSY010000313.1:0-15356 GCA_031362665.1 Sphingomonadales bacterium | reverse complement strand
CCCAGTCCGCCATGTGGCTGGTCCCGAGCAACGCCGCAGTCCGGCGGATCATATCGTCGAAATCGATAACGCCACGCTCGTGCTTTGCTTGCGCGTAAAATTGCGCAAACTGCTTACCTACAAGCAGCGCTTTTGCCAGACGCTCAGCATATTCGGCGCGCCGCAGTTCTTCGAGCAGCGGCTTCGTCCAAGAGGCAAGTTGAAATGCGAGATGCTTGTAAGCATCTACTTGCGGAACTTGACCACGGGTTTGAGTTTGTGGTTCGTTTTTGCTCTTGTTCCACCAGCAATGATGCAGTTTCTCCAACATCTCTCCACGTTGGGGGATATCAGCGGAGAGCCATTCAAAAATCGTCGCGGCGCGCTTTTGGCCAGTTGCCGTACCCCACTCGATATTCATCTCCGCAACAGATTGTAATGACGCACGCTCGATAGCGCTATCGCAAAGTGTTGTTTCGAGCATTGCCTCAACCGGTCTGTCGAACGAAACCTCCGCCAAACGTCGCGCCCAGGCAGAAACGCCCTGTCCTTCTGGAATCTCATCCATCGCGTCCGGGGCGGCCGCACATTTGTAAAGGAATTTCAGGGCAGCTTCTTCCCCCATCGCGAGGCTGAGCACTTGCAGACTGCGAATAGTTTCGCCATCGCCGCGCTCCTCTGCCGCGATGACCATTGATGCCAGCGCCTGACGTTGCAGCTCACGCTGCTCGGGCCCTTCAATCGGTTTGAAACCCGGCACCAGCCCCGCTTCTTCAGGAAAACTGCCGAGCAAGGACTGGCAGAAACTGTGGATCGTCATGATCTGCAACCCGCCGCCCGGTGCATCCAGCACTTTGGCGAACAATTCGCTGGCCCGCTGTCGTGCCATTGGTCCGGACACTGCACCAATAGCCTCCAAATCGCGGAACAGCGAATGATCGTCCAATTGCACCCATGATGCCAGCAACTGATTGATTCGCTCGGCCATTTCAGCCGCGCCTGCCTTAGTGAAGGTAATGCACAACAGGTTTTCCGGCTCGACGCCTTCCTCTAGCAGCAACCGGATTACGCGCGCCGTCAGCACCTGCGTCTTGCCAGTCCCTGCCGAAGCGCTCAGCCAGATGTTATCCGCTGGTTGCACCGCATGGTGCTGCGCCGGAATGAGCCGCTTCAGCGCGCGCTGCGTTTCATCGCCACTCATGCCTCAGCCTCCCCTATCGACTGACGCCCATCCCATTCCTGCCGTCGCATCAACTGGTCATAATCAGCATAATCGGAGTACTCAGGGTGCAGCTTTGCGGTGAAGGGTTCGGACCCCAAAACCCATTTCGTCAGAGCTTCCTCGGCCTGCGACTTGATGAAAGCGACAAACTCGTCCGGCGCATGTTTTTTGTCATTTGGCTTTGTGCTGTTCGCCACCGAAACATAGCCAAAGGCGCGGTCGGTGTTCTTGGCAAGGCTCCAATATTCAAAGCGCAATGCATTGCCTTTGACGCCCTTAATCGCGCCGCGCTCTGCCATCAGGCCCACGAGGCCAAGTTGCATGGCGAAGCCCGCATTGACCTGTTTTGGTTTGGGCGACATCCCGGTCTTGTAATCGATAATGACCAGACTACCGTCGGCAAGCGCGTCGATGCGGTCCGCGCGGCCTGAAATCGGCACGCCAAGCAATTCCGTCTCGCCTTTCTCCTCCGCAATCAGCAGGCGCCGCCCATCCTCGTCACGCATACGTTGGGTCTCGTGCGCGATCCATCGCAGGCCGTCGGCGATTCGCGGCTGCCATAATGTTCGAAGCAATGGATCGAGTGTGCCGTCGGTAAGCAACGCCTCGGCGCGCGCGATCAGTTTGTCCGGCGCGCAATCATCCTGCTGAAACCAATGCTGCAATATGTCATGCACCAGCGTCCCGCGCCAAGCATGGCTGGGCTCGGAATCGACCGGATCCATGACTTTGAACCGTAATATGCGTTTGGCGTAAAACGAATAAGGGTCCGATTTGAGCCCGTCGAAATCGGTGATCGATAGCTTGACGCGGCGTTGCTCCGGCGAAGGCATCGGTTGAGGCCGGACAGCGTATTTCTGCTTTTCTGTTCGTTCATCCAATTCTTGCGCGAACTGGGGCATCATGTTTTCGATCGGTAGTTGCGCGCCCAACAAAGCCTTTATCCGCAACAGGAAGCGTGACGCCACCGTGGGACCGCTGCGATCCCTCATCGCGCGAGTCAGCAGCACTTCTTTTGCACCAAGTGCGGTTGCGAGATCGTGAGCCGATAGCCCAATATTGCGATCCAGCGTTGCGAGCCCCAATTGCCTTCTGATGGCAGGTGCCAACCACGGATCGGGCTGCGCGATTTGCGGCCATGTGGTTTCATTTAGGCCTGCACAGATTACGATATCGGCCTGCTGCATTCGTGCCTCAAGCAATCCGTAAATCGCGACGCGTGGATGGCCGCCATAGGGTGGCCGTACAACCGCGCCTGCTAATAGCTCGGCCAAAATCGCCGGTATCGATGTTGGATCAGCAACCGGGATTGCAGACAAATTGCACGCAGCAATTTCTTCCCACGCCCGCGCCAGTTCACGCCCGGCCGCGCCTTTCCAAACCCGGTTGCGTGTAAGCACGGTCGCGGCGTGCTGCAGTGTGTCCAACGTGGCCGCGAGATTTACTTTGGCGCCTTGTTGTAGCGGCGCAATTATGGAAGCAAAATCCGACCACCAGTTTCGGAGCACTTCCTCATCCACTGCATCCTTCTCCAGCCGTTTTGAAACTGCGGCGATACCGATACCTTCGGCTGGTCCGCGCAGATGGCGGTCGAGAGCGCGTGCCTGCTCCAGCCAGGCCAGCCGATCCTCGCCGCTATCGACCAACGGATGCTTGGCGATTTCCAATATGTTCGTCACGGCAAAGCGGTTCGCAACAGCCTCTGCTAGTGCGAGAATGAGCGTGCCTTCAGGGGTTTGCAGCAACGGCCTGCCTGCGCTGTCATCGACCACGATACCCCAACGTCGCAATTGCGCAGCGACACGAACCGCTAGTTCGCGGTCGGGTGTTATTACAGATATTCGTTGGCCCGATTGCTCCAACGCACCGCGCACCTTTATCGCGATAACTTTCGCCTCGTGTGCGCTATCGTCGGCCTCTATTAAACACACATTAGGAAGTTTTTTTCGTGACAGAGGAAGGTCGCGCCAGCCAGCGCTCTGCTCGGGCAGGCAAAAAACATCAGTAATTGCCTGATTTTGAACATGTACCGTCGTAGGGGCAATAGCTGTCACCTCATTGCGCGAAATTCCCATACGGTCGAGCAACAGATTCAGGTGGAATTGCGGATGGACTTCAACGTTACGCCTGTGCTCCGGCTTTCCGTCTTCTTGCGTCGCGGGCAAAAGAGCATCCCATTGTTCCGGCGACATTTCGAGATCGATACCTGGTAAGATCACCGTACCGTCGGGGATACGCGTTATCCGGCGGAGCAGTCGCGCAACTGCGCTTGCAGTCGTCGTAATACCCGCAGCAATGATCGGAACCTGTGGTGACGCATTTCGTAGACGTCGTTCCAAGCGACCAAGTAAAATGTTTCTCCGCTCTGCCGGGCCAAGCAGTTTTCTCTCGAACAAAGCTGCGTGATAGGCGGGCAGGATTGTCTGAATCTGTTCGTAGGAGCTTTGCCAATGGCTGGAGAGATCAGGCTCGGTATCGAGGTCGGCAAACCGCTCGATCGCAACTTGTTCGATTTCCAGCTCGTCAATCATCTCAGCCAGCTTTCGCGCCAGACGCAATGCTTCAGCGGCGGAAACCTGCTGGCCTTTCGGCCGGTGCTGCATCACCAGTTCGGCGAGCAAAATGACGCGTGCTGCCGGAGTGATATTCGGCCAGATTGCATCATCGCCGTCCAGCGGATCGAGCAACGGCCCCAACGCCTCGTCGAGCGCCAGATCGCCAATTGCCACCATGCGCGGCAACAGCAGGCCGGGTGCCGCTTGCCGTACAAAGGCCTCGGTCATCACCTTGATCGCGCGGTTATTGGGCAACAACAATATGATGTTGCTTACTGCCATCGGGTCGTCACCAGCGCGATTCAGGACATGCGTCGCGGTAGCATCGCAAAAATCGGTGCCAAATGGCACACTATAGACGCGCGACCGTCTGTCGGGCGGCTCAGCCTCCGGCATGTTCGAGCAGCTTCTGCTCGGTTGCAGCGATCGCGGCTGGATAGCCGACGTCGAACCAGAGGCCCTTGTGGACAACACCAAAGCAGCGGCCTGCCGAAATTGCACGGTCCCAGAATATGTTGGTCGAAAAGGCATCCGAAGGCGGCTCTACGATCAGACGTTTCGACAGCATCTGGATACCCGTCCACACAAACGCACCTTGTCCGCCGGGTTGACGCCGCGACAGCCGCCCGTCGGCATCCATATCAAAATCGCCCTGCCCTTGTGTATTATTTGCCAGCGCAAAGGGAACCAGCAGCATCAGGACATCCATGCTGTCGCCATCCCATGCCCGCATAAGTCGAAGGAAAGCATTCTCGCGTTCGTTGGTCCACCAATTGTCCGCATTTACGCACAGGAATGGATCGTCGACAATCAAAGGTAATGCGCGTACCAAACCGCCGCCGGTATCGAGCAACAAATCACGCTCGTCCGAAATGGTTACATCGAAATCAGCGGCATTTTCAGTCATGTGCTGTTCGACCTGCTCAGCGCGATAATGTGCATTGATGACAACCCTGCCGACGGCTGCATCACGCAAGTGTTCGAGGACATGGTCGAGCAAGGCAACGCCTGCCACCTCGATCAGCGGTTTCGGACGATCCGCAGTCAGCGGCATCATCCGTGTGCCCTTTCCCGCTGCCATGATCATAGCGGTGTTTACATGCGTGTTGGTCATTGCGACGCACTGCTTGGCGACTTGGTCCGCACTTCGGCAGGAATATGATCGTCAAACCACTCTTTCAACGGTGCGAGGCCGGGATGGGCAAGGTCACGCTCCAAGAGTCCCCACATCCGAGGTAAGAAATCTAGATAACGGACTTTGCCATCGCGCTTCCAAAGTCGCGTAAAAATACCGATGATCTTCGTGTTTCGTTGCGCGCCAAGCAAAGCGTAATGCAGGTCGAAATCCGCGTCAGGATTAGTTCGATCCTTGTAATATCGAAGCATCGTCAGTTCGAGTTCAGGTGAAACATCACGGCGCGCGTCTTGCAACAATGACACGAGGTCGTAGGCCGGATGCCCCACCAGAGCGTCCTGAAAATCGATAATGCCCTGCTCTCCATTTCCCAGCAACATGATGTTTTCGGCATGATAATCGCGCAATACAGTGACGGTTTGTTCACCTGCCACTGCCGCAAGAGCAGCTTTCCAAACGGTATCGAACCCGGTTTGTTCAACTTGCAGTCCCATTGCAGGCATGTACCATTCGGTGAGCAGGCTGACTTCGCGCATATATGTGGCTTCGTCATAGGGCGGCAGGTTGGGGCTTTGGGCGCATGACAGCCCGACGATTGTGTCAATTGCCCGGCGATAAGTATCCACCTCATCCTCAGGGTGAGCATCGAGATGTTCCCGCATCCGGTCGTCGCCAAAATCCTCGATCAGCACCAACCCGCGCGAGAGGTCTTTTGCAAAAATGCCGGGCGCGCGAAAGCCCACGTTCTTAAGATATTCGGCGATTTCTATAAAAGGTCGCGGGTCCTCATGCGGCGGCGGTGCGTCCATCAATATTGCCTTGTCGCCGCGGCCCGATACCACGCGGAAATAGCGCCGGAACGATGCATCGCCCGCAACCGGGCTGACAGCAGCCCCGTTCCAGCCATGTGCATCAAGAAAAGCATCGAGCCCGTGAGGCAGAGCCATGTCAGGTAGTGGCGTCATTCTTTTCCGTTTTCATGCTAACCGCGCGGCTTCCGTCGGGCTGCGGTGTGATGTAGATATGATGGGTAGCAGTGACATAATCATGTCCGGCACGTTCCGCCCATTCGACCAGCGTGATCCGTTCGCTCCGTTCTTCGGCCAGCCCCAATTCTTCAAGTTCCGCAACATCTTTCAACCGATACAAATCGGCATGCGCGACCGCAATCGATACTTCGGGTGGATCATAGGAATGGACGATGGCGTAAGATGGGCTGGCGACTTCGCCTGCAAAACCCAGACCGCGCAATATGCCCGAACATAGAACCGTTTTACCAGCCCCCAGGTGGCCATCAATGGCGACCCAGTCGCCAGCATGCAACTTAGCCGCAAGCTGTCCGCCAAAGGCACGCATTTCTTCCTCGTTGTTGACTATCATGGACGCAGCAATGTCATGATGATCGTTGTGCCCTCGTCCTCTTTGGACTCGATCTTGAAAGTGCCATTATGTGATTCGATGAGCTGCTTCGCCAATGGCAGGCCGAGTCCCTTGAGAACGCCTTCGTCAGTGTCGAACAGCGCCGCCCGGTTTTCCGAGCTGATTCCGATACCATTGTCCGACACTACAACTTCCAGAGCTTCCTCGCGTAATCGAGCAAAAAGCAGCACTTCTCCATCGGACCGGTGGTAACGGATCGCGTTGTCGAGAATTTGCCCTATCGCCTGCGCAATTCGTTTCGGGTCTAGCGGGAATGTTCCCGACGCCTCCCCCAGCTGCACGTGAAGGGCTACGCCGCGTTCCGCCGCAAAAGCGGCTTTTTTTTCTGCCATGTCGTTCAACATTGCCTGAACATCGACTTCTTCACGCGCAATCGGCAGCGCACCGGCTTCGCTCTGGCTATAATCAAGCACAGTGTTGATCTGTTCGGATAACCGCTCGGCGGACGTCAATATTGCTTCAACATAATCCTTGCCCTGATCGGTAAGCTCGCCAGCTACCCCGGCCTTGAGCAAATCGGCAAAACCGCTGATTGATGTCAACGGTGTGCGGAACTCGTAACTCATATTCGCGAGGAACTTCGCCTTGATACCGTCGGCCTCAGTCAATGCCGCGTTGCGATCTCGCAGCGCCTGTTCGATTTTCAGGCTGTCGGACATATCGAGCATAGTGAACAACGCATTGCCGTCCGGCAGCGGGATTGTCGCTATCTGGAACATCCGCCCGTCTGCGAATGTCACTTTCGTTCGGCGCTGTTCGCGATTGGCAGTCGTCATTCGCACCAATTCGCCGATGATCGAAATCTGCGACGGTTTCTTCAGATGTTGTGCAAGCATCGGCAGCAATTCGTCGAGCCGTGGATGTTTGATAAGCACATCATCCGCCAGACCCCAGGTTTCGGCAAACAGACGGTTCCATATGCTAATCCGTCCGTCTGCTGCGAAAACCGCAATTCCCTCGAACAGATTGTCGAACGTGGCCGTCCGCACGCGCAGCAAGATATCTCGTGCGCTCGCCAGTTGGGCCTGTTCAGTGCGGTCCTCAAAGATCAAAAGAAGGCCGCCATCCGGCACCGGCTGCGCCAGCACACGCAAATGCGTGCCGTCAGGCAGCAACCAATTCTCTTCGCTAGGCTCTGCGGTTCGGAACCAGTTTTCGCGCTCGGCCCTCCACGCCGGAAAATCGCGGACCTCGGGCAACTTGCCATTTTCGCGCATCCGGTCGAGGACACGGGCAAATTCCGACTTTTCCGCCAGCCATTGGTCACGAAAGGCAAACAGGCGCTGGAAAGGCTGATTGGCGAAGCTCAGCGAGCGGTCCGCTGCGAATTGCACCACGCCAGCAGACATCATGTTCAACAGGTCGCGTTGGGCGTCGGAAAGATCGCGCAACTCGGCGCGTGCTTCGGTCAAATCCTGTATATCGATGGCAAGACCTGCGACGCCCGATTCCCCCAACGGAATATCGAAGACACGCAGTTGCCGACGGTCGCCGCTCAAGGTTGCAGACACTATCCTTTCGGCCTGCTCGCCAATGGTCTGCGCTTCGCGCGCAAATGTAGCGGCGTCCTTTCCACCTTCGGATTCGAGCAGTTCAATACCGTCTTCGGCGACCTGTAAACCGTCGACCGCACCCACCGCGTCGACGTACGCTCGGTTGACAAAGTTCAGTTTCATGTCGGGACTGCGATGCCACATAGGCAGCGGCGCAGCTTCGATCAGCCCCGCCAAAGCCGCAAATGCCGCGCGTGCTTCATCGGATTCATGCGTTCGCTGCTCTAGTTCGCGGAGGCTCTCGGTCGAATCGAAAAACCACAGTAGCGCCGCGCCATTGGGATATATCACCGCGTCGGCAATGCTGCCGATTACGAGCAATCGGCGTTCGGACCCTTCGATAGCCAACGGCAGCGCAAAGTCTTTTCCCGTGCGTTGGGTTTCGCGGACTTTCTCGTCCAGCTTTGCCAAATCAGCGGCACTGAGTCCCGCATCGGCATGACCGCCCAGATCCGTGAGTGAAGTTGCAGGTGTGGACAATCCCATCAGGCGGGAAAAGCGGTCCGCCGCCTCGATCCGTCCGTCGCCCTTGACCACTACCGGGAAAGCAGGCGCTGTTTCGAGCAGCCGCGCTAGCCGTGACGTCTGGCGCAACATCTTGAGCGATTGACGGCGCAACGATAGCCCGACCCAGATTGCAACCGTAGCCCCGACCAGCCACAGCGCCATCAATATCCCGATCAATGCAGTTGGCAGGCTGTCGCCCGTCATGCAGATGCTATCCTTTACAAAATCACCCGTCTGCTAATGCCCAAAAGCATCGTTCACGCAACAAAAAAGCCCGCCACGTTTCCGTGAGCGGGCTTTTCCAAAACTTTAGACAGTGTGCCGATCAATAGCGATAATGATCGGGCTTGAATGGACCTTCGGTCGAAACACCGATGTAACTGGCCTGCTTCTCCGACAGTTTGCTCAGCTTAACGCCCAGCTTTTCAAGGTGCAGCATGGCGACCTTTTCGTCGAGATGCTTTGGCAAAACATAGACTTCGTTCTTGTAATTTTCGCCCTTGGTCCAAAGCTCGATCTGCGCGAGCGTCTGGTTGGTGAACGACGCCGACATGACGAACGATGGGTGGCCAGTGGCGCAACCCAGGTTCACCAAACGGCCCTTGGCGAGAACGATGATTTGCTTGCCATCGGGGAATTCGACGAGGTCGGTGCCGGGTTTCACTTCAGTCCATTTGTAGTTGCTGAGCGCGGCAATCTGAATTTCGCTGTCGAAGTGACCGATGTTGCAGACTATGCTCATCGGCTTCATATTCATCATGTGTTCGGCAGTGATGACGTCGGCATTGCCGGTCGCCGTGCAGAAAATGTCTGCGCGCTGGACGGCTTCGTCCATAGTCACAACTTCAAAGCCTTCCATTGCTGCTTGTAGCGCGCAGATCGGATCGACTTCGGTCACCATAACGCGGGCGCCGCCGTTGCGGAGAGATTGGGCCGAACCTTTGCCGACATCGCCGAATCCGGCAACGCAAGCGACCTTACCTGCGAGCATCACATCGGTGGCGCGACGGATTGCGTCGACCAACGATTCCTTGCAACCATACAGGTTGTCAAACTTCGACTTGGTAACGCTGTCGTTGACGTTGATCGCAGGGAAAGGCAGTTCGCCGTTCTTCGCGATTTCATAGAGACGGTGAACGCCAGTGGTGGTTTCTTCCGAAACGCCCTTCAGGTTCTTGACGGTTTCGGTCAGATAGCCAGGCTTCTTGGCAATGAAAGCCTTCAATGCGCGCTGGAATTCGACTTCTTCCTCATTTTCAGGTTCAGCGAAGGTTTCACCGCGCTCAAGCTTTGCGCCCCAAAGCGCAAACATGGTTGCATCGCCGCCATCGTCGAGGATGATGTTGGCGGTGATGTCGTCACCCCAATCGAAGATGCGGCCGACATAGTCCCAATAATCAGCGAGGCTCTCGCCCTTGACCGCGAATACGGGAATGTCGCGCGCTGCGATTGCCGCTGCGGCATGGTCCTGAGTCGAGAAGATGTTGCAAGTCGCCCAGCGAACATCGGCTCCCAAAGCAACAAGCGTTTCGATGAGTACTGCGGTCTGGATCGTCATGTGAAGCGACCCAACAATGCGCGCGCCCTTTAGCGGCTGCGACGGACCAAACTCGCTGCGCAGCGCCATAAGGCCGGGCATTTCGGTCTCTGCAATGTTGATTTCTTTACGGCCATAATCGGCCTCGCCGATATCGGCGATGACATAATCGTTGAAAGCCACGGGCTTGATCTCCGGATGGGGTTGGTATGCGCTCGCCCTTAGCCGTGGCCTTCAACGAAATCAAATATAAAGATTGCTTTATATGTTTATTTGCGACCCGCGATGCGAGTGGCACAAGTGGCCCCCGACCATGACTGTCCGCTAACTGCAAAGTCGGCCGCAGCAGCCATGGTCGCGACTCCATGAGGTTCGGACGAAAGTTTGGTCGCCAATGCCTTCAACTCGCTGCAACCCATTGCCTTGTGGCCATTGCCATAGCTGTTGGCGTAGCCAATCGACATACGGTCGAGCGCATTTAATGCCCCGCCCGCACCGTAAGTAGCGGCCAGGTGCGATTTGAGTACATTGTTTTGCGACCCGATCAGGGCATTATGCTTGGTCACAAAGCGATTATATTGCGGCAGGAAGTTATCCGCCGTGTTCCGGCATCGCAACGCTGTAACCATCAGCATCGTGTTCAAATGCTTGATTTTGGCTGCATCCTGCGCGGCTGTACTCCAGCAAGCTTGCGCTGGCTGCACAGACATGGCGGCAACCACTCCGACAAGCGCAGTTTTCCGTAATATTTTTATCATTTCCCCGACCCCTTTTCATGTTCAACAAGGGGATGATTGACGATCCTGATTACTGAATTTTTGATAGGTAAGGTAAATCAATGTTAGCTATCTATGCGGCTGAATTTGACGGTGGTTAAATTTGCAATTGGCGGGAACATTTCGACCGATTTCACATATGGTCTATCTACGCGAAACATTCGCCCACTTGACTCGGCACGGGCAGTTCCGGATTAGGCGAAATCCACTCCCCCGAAAGGATCATATTATGAGCATTTCCGTTGGCGACAAAATTCCTGACGTCAAACTGGTCAAAGCGACCACAGACGGTCCGCAGCCAGTCCAGTCATCAGATTACTTCGCCGGACGGCGCGTCGCGCTTTTTTCGGTTCCCGGCGCATTTACGCCGACTTGCTCGGCACGTCATTTGCCCGGCTATGTTGAAAAGGCCGACGAACTGGCCGCAAAGGGCATCGATGAAATCGCCTGCACCGCAGTAAACGATGCGTTCGTTTTGGGTGCATGGAACAAGTCCGGCGGCTCGGATGCTATCACCATGCTCGCAGACGGCAATGGCGATTTTGCTTCCGCGCTCGGTCTCGAAATGGACGGTACTGCCTTCGGCATGGGCAAGCGCGGCCAAAGGTTCTCGCTTGTCGTAAACGACGGTATTGTCGAGCAGGTCAATGTCGAAGCGCCCGGTGATTTCAAGGTTAGCTCGGCGGAGCATATGCTCGGCCAGCTCTAGGCGTCACCGCCGCGTAACGACCTTACGTTAGACAATGAAGGGAGGGGCGACTCTCCCTTTTTTGTTGCGAAAATCAGGAAATTCGGCGACACGTGGTTATGACTAGTGACTTTTCCAAAAACATAATCGAACAATTGACCGAGCAATATGAAGGCTCCGTTTCACGCCTTCAAGCCGCGCTCGCCTGCTACTTGCGCGATGGCATCGCGCCGACGGTCGAAGACCGTAGCAACCGCGATTTTTGCTATCCCGAACTTGTCATCACCTATCATGGCAAGGAGCGCGAGACGGTGACCAACCTCGCATTCGGCAAGCTCGAAAAGGTCGGTACCTACCGTACGACATTCACCAAACCCGACCTGTTCGCCGATTATGTTGGCGAACAGCTTGACCTTTTGATCGAGCAATATGAGGTGGATATCAGCGTAGGGCGAAGCACACAGGAAATCCCCTTCCCTTATGTGCTTGATGGCTCCGCCGACCTTGAACTTGGTGCGGTGAGTCCGAATGAGCTGGCACGACATTTCCCGACAACCGAACTCGCCGATATCGGCGACGAGATTGCCGACGGTCTGCTTAAGGTGAAAGGCCGGGATAATTCGCCGCTTGCGTTATTCGACGCGCTGCGCACGGATTTTTCGTTGGCAAGGCTACGGCATTATACCGGAGCACCCGCCGAGCATGTGCAGAACTACATCTTGTTCACCAACTACCACCGTTATGTCGACGAATTTGTCAGCTGGGCGTGTATGCAGGTCGGCAACGGGCGCTACACGGCGCTATCCGGTGCGGGCGGACTATATGTTGATGAGCCGACGGACAATGCCGCGCAGTTGGTTGCTGACAGCACCTGGCGGCGGCACCAGATGCCAGCCTATCATCTGATTGCACCTGACAGGTCGGGCATTACACTCGTTAACATCGGCGTCGGCCCGTCAAACGCCAAGACCATTTGCGATCATCTTGCGGTGATGCGGCCCGAGGCATGGTTGATGATCGGCCATTGTGGCGGTTTGCGCGAAACGCAACGGATTGGCGATTATGTGCTCGCCCATGCCTATTTGCGCGACGACCATATTCTCGACGAGGTGCTGCCACCCGAAATCCCTATCCCGCCGATCGCCGAAGTCCAACAAGCGTTGGCAGCGGCAGCAGAGCAGGTGTCTGGCACAAGCGGCGCGAACCTCAAACGGCGGATGCGGACCGGGACGGTGGTGACCACCGACGACCGTAATTGGGAGCTTCGCTATTCGGCATCCGCTCTGCGTTTCTCGCAAAGTCGAGCAATCGCTATCGATATGGAATCGGCGACAATCGCCGCGCAAGGCTACCGCTTTCGTGTGCCGTACGGAACCCTCCTCTGTGTTTCGGATAAGCCGTTGCACGGCGAGATAAAATTGCCCGGGCAAGCGAACCGCTTTTACGAAGAGGCCATTGCCGCGCACTTACAAATCGGCGTCCAGACTTGCGAATTGCTTCGTGAGGCAGGCACGACATTACACAGCCGGAAATTGCGCGCGTTTAATGAGCCGCCCTTCCGTTAGGGAACGAAACGGCGTATAGCTGGTTTAACCCTGTTGAACATTTGGAAGGGACAAGAGCATGGCAACATCGAAAAAGCCGCAAGGCACGTTTGACAAAGCCAAAGAGAAGCTGAGCGGATTTGTCGACAGCATCCGGGATGGCGCAAAGTCGGCCGCACATTCAGCTTCCGAAACCGCCAAAGCTGCTGCTGAAACCGTAAGTGACGCGGGTTCGAAGGCGGTCAAAGCGATCAAGGACAATCCTGGAACTTCCGCTGCTGTCGCTGGTGCAGTAGTCGCAGCAACGACTGCGGCGGTTGCTGGCGCGAAAATCTACGGTAGTAAAACCGCTCCAAAAAAGCCCGCGGCGAAGAAAGCCCCGGCGAAACCTGCTGCCGCCAAAACTACCTCGCCAGCTTCCAAGACGACAGCAGCGAAAAAGCCGGCTGCGCGTAAACCGGCGGCTAAAAAGCCAGCTACAAAGAAACCAGCGGCGAACGCATAATCTAATTGTGAATATACGGTCCGGTCATAATCGACCGGACCGTTTCTAATTCTACCAGCCCTTTTTCGCGCCCTTGTTTTGCGCTTTCAACCATTTCATCAGCGGCGCAAAATATTCGATCATGGCCTTGCCTGACATTTCGCGCGTACCGGTAAAGGCCTCAAGCGCATCAGGCCAAGGCTTCGACGCACCCAATTCAAGCATCGCGTTCAAATTCTTGCCGACTTCCTTATTGCCATAAAACGAGCAACGGTGGAGCGGGCCTTTCCAGCCAGCTGTGTCGCAAGCCGCCTTGTAGAACTGGAACTGCAAAATGCGCGCAAGAAAATAGCGCGTGTACGGCGTGTTTCCGGGAACATGATATTTGCCGCCTGGATCGAAGGCGTTGGCGGGCCGCTCAATCGGTGGGACAATGCCTTGATACTGCTTACGCAGCGATGTCCACGCCGTGTTGTAATCAGCAGGCTTTATCGAGCCGTCGAACACGCCCCAGCGCCATTTATCGACAAGCAGGCCGAAGGGCAAAAAAGCCACCTTGTCCATCGCCTGCCGCAGCAACAGGCCATTATCTTTATCCGCGCTCGGAACCTTCGACGCATCGAGTAACCCGATCTGTACGAGATAATCGGGCGTAATCGACAGCGCGATTGCATCGCCGATGGCCTCGTGGAAGCCGTCATTCGCGCCGTTCAAATGCAGATAGCTCTGCTTGTTATAGGCGCGCTGGTAATAATTATGGCCAAGCTCGTGGTGGATCGTGACGAAATCGCCGGTGTTGATCTTGATACACATTTTGATGCGCAGATCATCTTTGTTGTCGATATCCCACGCGCTGGCATGGCACACCACTTCACGGTCGGCGGGCTTCAGGAATTGCGATCGGGCATAGAAGGTCTCGGGCAAAGGCGCGAAGCCGAGCGAGGAAAAAAAGCCCTCACCGGTCTTCACCATTTTCATTTCGTCATATTGCTTTTCCTTGAGCAATGCGCCGATGTCATAACCGATATCGCCGGCCCCCGGAGGCGCGACGACGTCATAAATGTCGCCCCATTCCTGGGCCCACATATTGCCTAGCAGGTCGGCACGGATCGGTCCGGTCTTTGACTGCACCGCATCGCCATACTTCTTGTTGAGCTGGGTGCGGACATAAGTGTGAAGTTCGTCATAGAGCGGTTTCACCTCAAGCCACAATTTGTCGGTCAGCTTGGCGAAATCGTCGGCAGACATGTCATAGCCCGAACGCCACATCGCTCCGGTATCAGCAAAGCCCAATTCCTTCGCGCCTTCATTGGCGATGCCGACCATTTTGGCGTAATCGTCCTTCATCGGCGCGCCGACATTGTCGTGCCAACTGCTCCACATTTCCTTCAGTTCGTCGGGATTGCGGTTGGTACCCATCGCAGCTTCGATGTCCGAACCATTGATTGGCTGGCCTTTGAGTATGCCCTTGCCCTTGCCGTAAGACGAGTTGAGCTTGGTCGCGATTTCCGAGAGTTCCTTGGCCGCACCCGCTGTCGTCGGCGCCGGCAGCACAAGACCGCCACGCAGGATATCGAGCTTGCGCTTGGTCTCCGGTGAAAGGCCAGCGACATTCTGGTATTTCGCGGCTTCGAGCGCATATTTAACCGATTTCTCGGTGCCGATCTCGCCATATTTGGCGGCGAGTGCGTCGGTATCATCGGTAATATAAGTCGCATTCACCCATGAAACGCGCGCGCCCTCGACCGAAAAGTCGAACAAATCTTTTTCCGCTGCTGCGATAAAGGTTTCGGCATCTGCAACAGACGGCGAAGCTGTGGTGGCAGCAGTTTGCTGCGCACTCGCAATTGACGGTATCGACAAAGTGGCAATCGCCAATGCGGCAATCGAAACGAAATTTTTCATATCCTGCTCCCAGCAAATAATATGGCGCGAC
>JANLSY010000311.1:0-3115 GCA_031362665.1 Sphingomonadales bacterium | reverse complement strand
CCGGAAAGCTTCACCCCTGATGTTCGGTACCATCTGGGCGAGAGTGCGGAATTGCGCGGCTGTTTCGTTGCGGCGGGGTTAAACTCGATCGGCCTGCAATCGGCAGGCGGCGTCGGCAAGGTAATGGCCGACTGGATCCGCGATGGCATTCCGCCAGCCGACCTGTGGACCGTCGATATCCGCCGCAATATGCCGTTCCAGATCAACCGCAAATATCTGCGCGAGCGCGTGACCGAAAGCCTCGGTCTGCTCTACGCAACGCATTATCCATTCAAACAATATGAAACGGCGCGTGGCGTAAGGAAATCCGCTTTGCATGACCGGTTGGCGGCGGCAGGCGCATGCTTTGGCGAAGCTTTCGGCTGGGAGCGCGCCAACTGGTATGGCGAACCGGGCAGCACGCCGAAATATGAATATAGCTATGGCCGTCAGAATTGGTTCGACGCCAATGCAGCCGAGTGCAGGGCAGTACGCGAAGCCGTCGGCCTGTTCGATCAAAGTTCATTCGCCAAATTCCGGCTTGAAGGCCGCGATGCCTGCGCGGTGTTGAACCGCGTCTGCGCCAATGACGTCGATGTCGCACCCGGCAAGCTGGTCTATACGCAATGGCTAAATGACAAGGGCGGGATTGAGGCGGATTTGACCGTAACGCGGCTTTCCGAAACCGCTTATCTGATCGTCACCGGCGCTGAAACCGAGACCAAGGATTTCAACTGGCTCAAGCGCCATACGCCGGATGATGCGCATGTGGTGCTGACCAATGTGTCATCCGGGTTGGGCGTGATTTCGATTATGGGACCCAACAGCCGCGCGTTGCTCCAGTCGATTTGCCCCAATGACCTGTCGCACGAGGCGTTCCCCTTTGCGACCAGCCAAGAGATTGAGCTGGGCTATGCCATCGTCCGCGCAAGCCGTATCACCTATGTCGGCGAACTGGGCTGGGAGCTCTATATCCCGACCGAATTCATGACCGGCGTCTATGACGAAATTGTCGCGGCGGGCGCGGCATTCGGCCTGAAACATTGCGGCTATCACGCGCTCAACGCGTTGCGTATGGAAAAGGCCTATCGCCACTGGGGTCATGACATCACCGATGAGGACACGCCGTTGGAGGCGGGCCTTGGCTTTGCGGTAAAGATGGACAAGCCGGGCGGGTTTATCGGGCGTGAAGCGTTGGTCGCGCAAAAGGAAGCTGGGCTGAGACAAAAGCTTGTCCAGTTCCTCCTGAAAGACCTGATGCCGATGGTCTATCACAACGAGCCCATCTGGCAGGGCGACCGCATCGCCGGTTATATCCGTTCGGGCATGTATACGCACGGTTTGGGCGGCGCTTGCGGGCTTGGCTATGTGACCGCAGCAGATGGGGGTGTCGTCGGGCCGATTGGCGCGGATGATTATGAAATCGAAATAGCGGGCGTGCGCTACCCCGTCACCGCTTCGATGAAACCAATGTATGACCCCACAAATGCACGGATCAAAATCTGATGTCGCAGACTGAACTTATGGGCCGCCTCGCCGCAAATACGCGGGTGGGATATAGCTTTGACCAGGAATTTTATTGCAGTGACGCGGTGTTCAAAGCCGATATGGACCAAATCATCAGCCGCAAATGGCTGCTCGCAGGCCATGTCTCGCGTATCCCGAACAAGGGCGACTATTTCCTGTTTCGGGTGGGTAGCGAACAGATCATCGTCATCCGCGAAAATGAAGATAGTGTACGGGCTTTCTTCAACGTCTGCCGCCATCGCGGCTCGACCATCTGCCAGTCGGAAAGCGGCAATGCGCCGCGGTTGGTCTGCCCTTATCACGCATGGACGTTTGGGTTGGACGGGCGGCTCATTTCCGCGCGGTTGATGCCGGAGGATTTCGACAAGGCAGAAAACAGCCTATTCGCCTGCCATATCCGCGTATTCCATGGTCTGATCTTCATCAACATGAGTGAGGACGAACCCGACGATTTCGACGCGATCTTCGGCGATATGGGTCCGATACTGGATTATCAAGGCATTGCTGATGCCCGCATCGCCCACGCTGGCAGCTATCCGACCACCGCCAATTGGAAGCTAGTCGTCGAGAACTTCTTCGAATGCTATCATTGCGTGCCCTCGCACCCCGAATTCTGTTCGATGCATGCGGCGGAATCGATTGTCGCGGTGGGGGCAGGGCCAAGCTCCGGTCCAGCCGATGCCATCGCCAATTTCACGCCCAAGCTGAAGGCATGGGAAGAAAGCGCCGCTGCTTTGGGACGGCCCATCGGTAACATCGATGATGAGCCCGGCAGCAGCCATTTGCGCCTGATGATGCAGCGTATGAACAAGGACGGCTGGGCCGCCGAAACGCAAGACGGAACCGCGCCTGCACCTTTAATGGGCAAGCGAACCAAGCCCGACGGCGGGCGGATGCATTTGAGCTTTAGCCCGTTCAGCCAGATTGTCGCCGATGACCATTTCGTCATCCTGTTCCAATTCACCCCGCGCGGTGCGCTTGAAACCGACGTCGAGATGATCTGGCTGGTCGACGGCCGCGCCAGTGAGGCGGAGGTTGATATTGAAAAGATGATCTGGGGCTATCACGCGACTACGACGCAAGACAAAGTGATCACCGAAAATAATCAGGCCGGAATCATGTCCAGCCGCTACCGGCCTGGGCGATATTCGGATCAGGAAGGCAGCGTGATAAAATTCCAGAAATGGTATCTGAACCAGTTCGGCCTTGAGCGGGCGGAGTGACAATTCCCGCCAATATGCGCGCGGTCTTGCTGACCGGCAATGGCGGGTTCGACAAGCTTGATGTGCGCAACGATGTGCCGGTGCCAAAGCCGGGACCGAACGACGTGCTGATCAAGGTTGGCGCGGCAGGGGTCAATAATACCGACATTAACACACGCATTGGCTGGTATTCAAAAGCTGTAGCCGAGGCAACCGAGGCGGGCGCAGCAACCGGCATATCTGGAGCCGAGGACGACGGCTGGTCGGGCACCGCCTTCCAGTTTCCCCGTATTCAGGGCGCTGATGCCTGCGGACGGATTGTAGCGGTTGGCAGCGGCGTCGACCCTTTGCGGATAGGCGAGCGTGTGCTGGTCGAACCCGTATTTCGAGGTACAACCCGTTTTGAT
>JANLSY010000293.1:0-9013 GCA_031362665.1 Sphingomonadales bacterium | reverse complement strand
GGCAAGCCGATGGACCGGCTGGTTTGCGGCGATGTCGGCTTTGGCAAAACCGAGGTTGCGATGCGCGCTGCCTTTGCTGCAGCGATGGCAGGCCTTCAGGTTGCGGTGATTGCGCCCACCACTTTACTGGCGCGACAGCATTATGCGAACTTCACCGAACGCTTCCGCGATTTGCCATTAAAGCTTGGTCGCCTTTCGCGCCTCGTTCCTTCAGCCGAGGCGAGCAATACGCGGGAAGGTCTCGCCGACGGTACAGTTGATATCGTCATCGGCACGCATGCGGTTCTCGCCAAATCGCTCAAATTCAAGCGGCTAGGTTTGGTCATTGTCGATGAAGAGCAGCGCTTCGGCGTCAACCACAAGGAACAACTGAAAGCGCTGAAAACCGACGTCCACATGTTGACACTGACTGCGACGCCTATCCCGCGCACGCTGCAGATGGCTATGTCGGGATTGCGCGAGTTGTCGGTTATCCAAACCCCGCCCGTCGATCGGCTTGCGGTCCGCACTTATGTCATGCCGTGGGATCCGGTGGTGCTGCGTGAGGCGTTGTTGCGTGAACATTATCGAGGCGGGCAAAGCTTCTTCGTCGTGCCGCGCATCGTCGATCTGACCGAAATCGAAGAATATCTGCGTACCGAGATTCCCGAGATCAAATATGTGACCGCACACGGCCAAATGTCGGCCACGCAAGTCGAAGAACGGATGAGTGCATTCTACGAGAAGCGTTATGACGTACTGCTGTCCACGACCATTGTCGAAAGCGGGCTTGATATCCCTAGCGCCAATACGCTCATTATCCACCGCGCTGACCGCTTTGGCTTGGCGCAATTATACCAACTTCGCGGGCGAGTCGGACGATCGAAAACACGGGCTTATGCCTACCTAACCCACGAACCCAATCGCGTGCTGACAGAGACTGCCGAGAAGCGGCTAAAGGTATTGGGCGATCTCGACAGCCTCGGAGCCGGATTCCAGCTTGCCAGCCACGACCTCGACATCCGCGGTGCAGGCAATCTGGTCGGCGACGAGCAATCAGGCCATATCAAGGAAGTCGGCTTCGAACTTTATCAATCGATGTTGGAAGAGGCGATTTTGGAAGCCCGCGCCGGCGCACAAGGGCTTGCCAAACCGCGTGTCAGCTTCTCCCCTCAGATCACCATCGATGCGCCAATCCTTATTCCGGAAGATTATGTTCCAGACCTCTCTGTTCGCATGGCGTTGTACCGCCGCTTGAACGACCTCGAAGAAGGGCAGGATGTCGAAGGCTTCGCCGCTGAGATGACCGACCGCTTCGGGAAAATTCCGGAACCCACGCAAAACCTGCTTAAACTTATCCAGATCAAGCAGAACGCGTTGGTGGCACAGGTTGCGAAAATCGAAGTAGGTGCACGCGGAACACTGGTTAGTTTCCATGACGACAGGCCGCCCAATGTGCCCGGTCTGCTCGCTTATGTCGCCAAACTCGGAGAGACCGCCAAGCTGCGGCCCGATAGCAAGCTGGTTATAAACCGCGTCTGGGGTGATCCGGTATCCCGACTTAACGGATGTCTGCAACTGTCGAAGGGCCTAGCCAATCTGGCGCGTAAGACGGGTTAATCGCTCCGCAGCGCGAAATTTTCGAAATCTGCAGGCGAAAGCGGCGGAGCGCGCAGGAAGCCTTGGAAATAGTCGCAGCCTTCGGCCTTGAGTAATTCGAGCTCCTCGGCCTTTTCGACGCCCTCAGCGATAACGGCGATGTTTAGCGCCTTCGCCATCGCAATAATCGCGCGCAGAATAACGCGGTCCTTGCCAGTACCGAGAATGTCGGGAGTCATGTCCTTGTCGAGTTTGAGGTAATCAAGCGGCAGTGCCTTCAGATAGGCTAGACTAGAGTAACCGGTGCCGAAATCATCGACCGCGATCCGCACACCTTTTGCCCGCAGCAGTTCAAGCTGTCCCGATGCAAGATCGAGATCGCGAATAAGGCTTTCTTCAGTCAGCTCTAGCGTCAGGCGATCTGGCGCTAGGTTCGCTGCTTTTAGTAATTCCAGCAGTCGTGGGCCATAACCATCGGTCAGTTCCTCCGCACCAAGATTGACCGCGAGCCGCAGCGTGTTGAGTGCGGCTGGCCAGTTAGCGGCAAGGTTTATCGCCCCTTCCTGAATAAGATGCGACAATTCCTCCCGCAAATCGCACCGGTCGGCCGCGGCGAACAAGTCGCCCGCGCTAACTTCACCCAGTTCGGGATGATTAAGGCGAGCCAATGCCTCGGCCCCGACCAAGCGACCGGTAGAGACTTCGAACTGCGGCTGAAGCATGATTGAAATCTGCCGCGCTGCCAACGCCGAGCGTGTGGCGGCATCGATCAAGTCGGTGGCATCGGATTGACGGACGCTGCTCGCATCGGCAACAAGGAATCGCTTACCTTTGCGACCATAAGCCGTCGCCAACGCGTCATTGGCCCGCGCAGCGAGATCCTGCCTGCTCTCGCCCGGCTGTGACAAGGCGATTCCTAGGCGCGGGTTGATATGCAATGGATCGTCGCTTTCACCCAGATCCACCGAGACCATTTCAAGCAATTTCTGCGCTGACAATTCTAGTTGCCGCCCGCCAGGATGGCCATCAACAACAAGCAGGAATTCACGCCCTGGCATCCGAGCCATCAAACGGATTGGCGAGAGCTGCTGTTCAGCAAAGGCGCGAATTTGTTGACCTACCCGGCGGATGACATCGTCACCGATCGCCCTGCCCAGCCGGTCATTGATCTGTTTCAAATCCTTGATACCAAGCAACAACACGGTCACGGGCGCTTCGGCGGGCTGCGTTAGCCAATCGCGGGCATCGCGCGGTCGGCGCATCCTCAACGCTCCCTGCTTGTTGCTGTCAATTGATGTTCCGCGCATGTCGTGCATAACATAGCATTAGCAGCCAAATGTTTAGCAACCTTTTAGCTTTGTCTGGCGACGCTTTGCCCTTACATGGGCGGGATGATTGACGGTTTCGGACGCAAAATCGACTATTTGCGGATATCGGTCACCGACCGGTGCAATTTCCGTTGCCATTATTGCATGCCCGAAAAGCAGACTTTCCTGCCGCATTCGGATCTGCTCGATTATACCGAAATCGCGCTGCTGGCGAACCGCTTCATCGCGCATGGTATCCGCAAAATCCGTCTGACCGGCGGCGAACCGCTGGTGCGGCGCGATATTGAGGTGCTGATCCGCGAATTGGGCGGGCATGTACACGCCGGGCGGCTGGACGAGCTGACGCTGACAACGAATGGCAGCCGTCTCAGGCAATTCGCCCCGATATTGGCCGAGGCGGGCGTAAAGCGCATCAATGTCAGCATGGACAGCCTCAATGAAGACGTTTTTTGCGAAATTACGCGCGGTGGCGGACTGGTACAAGTGTTGGATGGAATTGCCGCAGCCAAAGCGAACGGCATCGCTATAAAAATCAATATGGTGGCACTCAAAGAGCAGAATCAATCTGACTTGTTGCCCATGGCCGAATATTGCGCCGCAAATGGTTTCGACCTGTCGCTTATCGAGACGATGCCCTTGGGCGACGGCGTTGTTGGTCGGAAGGATCGCTACATTGCGATCGAAAACTTCATTGCGCCATTACGCGACAAGTACACGTTTCAACCATTGCAGCATCGCAGCGCTGGGCCTGCGCGATACTGGCAGGTCGAACCACTTGGTGTCCGGCTGGGCCTCATCACTCCGATGAGCCATAATTTCTGTGATGACTGCAACCGCCTGCGGCTGACTACCGATGGTAAAATATTCATGTGCCTGGGTTCCGAAATGCACGTAGATTTCCGTAAGGCTTTGCGTGAAGAAGGCATGGATGCCGTTGATCGCCTGCTGCAAAAGGCGCTTCGCCTCAAACCTGAACGGCATGATTTCGAACGGCAAATGGCAGAGCCCAATTTGCGCCTGAACCGCCATATGAACGCCACCGGTGGATAGGCGCCTCGCCCTTTTGTCATCGGCGGCGCCACAAGCGCGTGAAGCTGAGGCCATTTTGCGCGAACAACACGAGTTTGTCCCGCTCGACAGCGCCGATGCTGTCATCGTGCTAGGCGGCGACGGGCACATGCTGCAGGTTTTGCATCAATTGCTCGAAGAACGTCGGGACATCCCCGCCTATGGTATGAACCGTGGTACAGTCGGTTTCCTAATGAATGGGTGGCACGCATCCGACCTGCTAAACCGCGTGGCGCGTGCCAAATCGTTCTCGGTGCGTCCGCTCAGTGCAACCGTCACCACCGTTGGCGGACAAAAATTCACTTTGCCGGCAATCAACGAAGTGTCACTGCTGCGCGAAACCCGGCAGGCTGCGAAGATCGAGATTTCGGTCAATGGCAGGGCAGTCATTCCAGAACTTGTGTGCGATGGCATATTGGTGTCCACACCCGCTGGGTCCACTGCCTATAACTTGTCGGCCAATGGCCCTATCCTTCCTCTCGATTCTTCTTTGCTGGCGCTCACTCCCATCAGCCCGTTTCGTCCACGGCGCTGGAAAGGTGCTATTTTGCCCGACCGGTACGTCATCAAGCTGACGATATTGGAGGCCAGCAAGCGCCCGGTCAGCGCGGTCGCCGATCAGCGCGAAATCCGCGATATTTCGCAAGTCGAGGTTGCGTTGGACCGCAATCGGGCGCTGACGCTGCTGTTCGACCCTGAACATGCCCTCGACGACCGGATTGCGATGGAGCAATTTATTACCTGACGCGGCGATGCGGGCTTGCCAAGTGCGAAAACCCGCTGCTATAGGCGCGCCTCTGCCTGAGCAATCGGGCTGTTCCCTGGTAGCTCAGTGGTAGAGCAGTTGACTGTTAATCAATTGGTCGGGGGTTCGAATCCCTCCCGGGGAGCCATTTTTCTGGCTCGGAAACTGCACTAAATCAGGCCCCAGCCCTGCCATAGCAGGCGGATGGCGGCGTATCCGACCAGCAGCGCGGTTAATGTGCGTAGCAAGCGCGGTGTCAGAAACTTCATCCCCAACATACTGCCTATTTGTCCGCCCACCAAAACGGCTATCAGCAACGGCCAATATTCCGATGCGGGTCCCGCCAACGATTGCGGCCCTGCCTTGATGATTTGCCCGGTTAGTCCGGTGATCGAATTGATCAGGATATAAAGCGAGGCAAACGCCGCGATCCGGCGCGCATCCGCCCAGCGAATCAGGTGGAGAACCGGTGCCATAAAAATGCCTCCGCCGATGCCTGAAAGGCCCGCTAGCAGGCCTACCGCGCCCGATATCGACAGCAATACAGGCTTGGTGAGCTTGCGCGGTGCCATCCTGTCAGGCTGCGCGATTAATGCGATAGCGGATAGGAGCAACGCGCTGCCCAAAATCATCAAGAACAGCCATTGCTTCAACGGTACCAGCCCGCCGACGAACGCCAATGGCGCAGACACCAATAGCAGCGGCACAACTTGGGGCCATTTGACTAACCCGGCGCGGATGAACCGGTACGAACCGCCGGTCACTACGATGATGTTGCACAAGAGTGAAATGACTGGGATTAGCTGGTAATCAACACCCCACAGCCCCAACAACGCGGTGTAAGTAGAGCCACCGCCAAAACCGACCGATGCGTAAACCAAAGCGACGAGGGCAAAAAGACCGGTCAACCAGATCATCTTTGCCCTCCCCTAATCACCAATCAGTAAGCGCCGTGACAATGTTTGTATTTCTGCCCCGAACCACATGGGCATGAATCGTTACGGCGGATATCGGGATTTCCCGCAAACGGATCGCTCGCTCGCGAAGCACTCGGAATCGTCGTCGTCACCAACCCCAGCGATCCACCATCGATATCGTCGCTGTCATCATCGCCGGTAAACGGATCGATATGAGTCGTCAGGAAATCGGGAAGCTCAGGCAATTCCGGTAAGTCTACCTGCTCTTCGGCACGGAAATCATTGGTGGCGATGGTCTTGGTTACACCTTCGCGGATTGCGACCAGCATTCGTTCGAACAAACCGAATGCCTCCTGCTTATATTCGTTAATCGGGTTTTTCTGTGCATAGGCGCGTAGGTAAATTACCTGACGCAAGGCATCTAGCGTAGACAAATGCTCTTTCCAATGATGATCGAGCGTTTGCAGCAAAATGCTCTTTTCGACCTGCCGCCAGACAGTCTCGTCAAGGTCTGCGCCTTTGCTGGCGAATTTGGCGGTTGCGATGTCGGAGAGGCGGGTTTCGATGATTTCCGGCTCCAACCCGTCTTCCTGCAACCAACTGTCGATGTCCGGCGCAAGGCCAAGCACTTCGGCACATTTCGTCTTGAGGCCGTCAACATCCCATTGTTCGGGATAAGTGCCTACCGGGCAATGTTCGCCAACCAGCATATTCACGGTGTCATTTCGCATGTCTTCGATGATGTCATCGACCGCTTCGGCATCCATGATATCGCTACGCTGCTCGTAGATCACTTTGCGCTGGTCGTTCATGACGTTGTCATATTCGACTAGTTGCTTGCGGATGTCGTAATTGCGCGCCTCGACCTTCTTCTGCGCGGTTTCGATGGCCTTGGACAGCCATTTACCGCCAATAGCTTCGCCGTCTTCCAAAGAAGAATTCATCATCTTCGAGAACAGGGTTTCGGACCCGAAAATGCGCAGCAAATCGTCGTCGAGCGACAGATAGAAACGCGAAAGACCGGGGTCGCCCTGACGCCCCGAACGACCGCGCAGCTGGTTATCGATGCGCCGACTTTCATGACGTTCGGTGGCGAGCACAAACAGGCCGCCGGCTTCGATGACCTTGGCCTTTTCGGCAGCAATTTCGGCCTTAAGTGCTTCGATTGCCGCGTCACGTTCTTGACCCTCTGGCATGTCGCGCAACTCGTCTTCCAAACGGAATTCATAGTTGCCACCCAACTGGATGTCCGTCCCGCGGCCTGCCATGTTGGTGGCAATCGTTACGCTCCCAAGCCGTCCTGCCTGCGCCACGATATGCGCTTCACTCTCGTGGAAACGCGCGTTCAAAACGCTGTGCTCTACACCTTCTTTTTCTAGGAATTCGGACAGCAATTCGGACTTTTCGATGGATACGGTGCCAACGAGCACCGGCTGTCCGCGGTCATTGGCTTCCTTGATGGTCTTGGCAATCGCCGCAAACTTGTCCTGCGTATTTTTGTAAAACTGGTCGTCCTCGTCGATCCGCATGACGGCGACATTGGTAGGTATCTCAACGACGTTCAGCTTATAGATTTCGTGGAATTCCCCAGCCTCGGTCGCTGCCGTCCCGGTCATCCCTGAAAGCTTGGGATACATGCGGAAATAATTCTGGAAGGTAATCGTCGCCAGTGTCTGGTTTTCAGGCTCAATATCGACGCCTTCCTTAGCCTCGACCGCCTGATGCAAGCCGTTCGACCAGCGGCGTCCGTCCATCATGCGACCGGTAAATTCGTCAATTATGATGACCTTGCCGTCCTTGACGATATAATCGGTGTCACGCTTGAACATGACATTGGCTTTTAGCGCCTGATCGAGATGGTGGACAACCAGCGTATTTTCATAATCGTAAAGATTCGATCCGGTTAGAAGGCCGGCGGCTTCTAGCAAACGTTCGGCCTTTTCGGTGCCGTCTTCGGTCAGGATGACGTTACGGCTTTTCTCGTCCTTTTCGTAATCGGCTTCTTCCAACTGCAGTACGATAGCATGGACCTGCATGTAGAGTTCAGACTTGTCGTCGGTAGGGCCCGAAATAATCAGTGGCGTGCGCGCTTCATCGACGAGGATTGAATCAACCTCATCAACAATCGCGAAATTGAACGGTCGCTGCACCATCTGTGCGCGTTCATATTTCATATTGTCGCGCAAATAGTCGAAGCCGAGCTCGTTGTTCGTCGCATAAGTAATGTCGCTGTTGTAGGCCGCGCGGCGTTCATGTTCGGCCACGCTGGGGACAACGACACCTGTCGTCAGTCCGAGGAAGCCATATATCCTGCCCATCCATTCGGCATCGCGGCGCGCGAGATAGTCGTTGACGGTAACGACGTGCACGCCCTTGCCTTCGAGAGCGTTCAGATAGCAGGCCAACGTTTCCGTCAGCGTCTTGCCCTCGCCTGTGCGCATTTCGGCAATCTCGCCGCGATGGAGCACGATGCCGCCGACCATCTGCACGTCGAAATGGCGCATCCCCATGACGCGCTTCGATGCTTCGCGCACGGTAGCAAAGGCTTCGGGCAGGATATCATCGAGCGTTTCGCCCGCTGCAAGGCGGTCGCGGAACAATTGTGTCTGATGTTTCAGACGATCGTCATCCATCACTGCAATCTCGTCTTCGAGATCGTTGATCTTGACGACGATCTTCATGATCGATTTGACGTAACGGTCGTTCGACGACCCAAATATGGCTTTGGCAACGGAGCCGAGCATAAGTTTTCCTTTGAATTTACGGTGTAATATCCGCGTCAATCGCGCGGTCGTGGTAAGTTACAGAAGCGCCAGCAATGGCGCGCGCTACTTACCCGAGAATGACGTCATGCCGGAGAATCGGCGTCGTCGAAAAAATCCCAACAAAATCGGCAACAATACAGTCCGCAGCGGTAGGCAATACAGAAACCGGAACGTCGACAGACGGCCGATCTTGCGCTTGTTCTACGGCCTTGACCACAACTGCGGCATAAGCCCGCCCTATTTCTGCGCCAAAGGATGCAGGCACCGCCGTAACCGGACGCGCGGCTTCAGCCGCTGAAAAGCCGGTCATCATTGCCAGCAGATATAGGAATAATCTTGTCATCATCGATTTAACGTGTCGCCCACATAGTGATCACAGGCGTATTCGTCCATCTTATTTGGACAGAACACACTCGCAGCTATTTTGCTTCCAGGTCGATATCGTTGCCTTCGGTGATGTTCACTGTCATCGAGGTCTGAACCTTCACCCTGATACGCTCGCCTTGTTTGTTGTAATATGGTTGGAAGGTCACGCCAGCATCGCAAGGGTTTTTGGCATTTTCCGCGACCGAGGAGCCGGAAACCTCACAGTTCGAAGGTTTGCCATTTTCG
>JANLSY010000286.1:0-8158 GCA_031362665.1 Sphingomonadales bacterium | reverse complement strand
GGCAAGCCGCCACAGGGGCCAGATTTCAATGCGGTGCTGAACATGATCGAGGCGGCGGACAAGCCGGTCGTGGCCGCGATCCATGGCACGGCGCTCGGCGGCGGTCTCGAGACGGCTTTGGTGTGCCATTACCGTATCGCCGTGACATCGGCGAAACTCGGTGTGCCCGAGGTGAAGCTCGGTCTGTTGCCAGGTGCGGGTGGTACGCAGCGTCTGCCGCGCGTGGTCGGCGTAGAGGCAGCAGCAACAATGTGTGCACTCGGTGAACCGGTTCCAGCGGCCAAGGCCAAGGCGATAGGGCTTGTGGACCGACTGGCAGGCGAAACCAGCCTGGTCGAAGATGCCATCGTCTATGCGCGAGAACTGGTTACCGTTGGGCCGCGTCCGACACGCGAACGCCCTGTTACTGGCGATGCGGCGGTTATCGAGCAGTTGAAAATGGCCAACGCGAAAAAGTGGAAAGGATTTGAAGCGCCTTTTGCCAATTTGGCCTGCGTCGAAGCAGCGACGCGGCTATCGTTCGAGGAAGGTCTTAAGTTCGAACGTACCGAGTTCCTAAAGCTAATGGGCGGTTCACAGTCCGCTGCGCAACGGTACATGTTTTTCGCCGAACGACAGGCGGCGAAAATCGACGGACTGCCCAAAGACTTGTCCTTGCGTGACATCAAGAAGGTCGGCGTCATCGGCGCAGGTACTATGGGTGGCGGAATTTCGATGAACTTTCTTGGCCGTGGCATTCCGGTGACGATTGTTGAAATGGTGCAGGAAAATCTCGATCGCGGCGTAGGGGTAATCCGGAAAAATTACGAAGCCAGCGCAGCCAAGGGACGTTTTACCGCCGAACAGGTCGAAGGCATGATCGGCTTGCTGACGCCATCGCTAAGTCTTGACGACCTTGCCGGTTGTGACCTTGTTATCGAAGCCGTTTACGAGAGCATGGATGTCAAAAAAGAGGTATTCGGCAAGCTTGATAGGATCTGCAAAGCCGGGTCGATTTTGGCCTCCAACACATCTTATCTGGACATCGATGAAATTGCCGCGTCCACAAGTCGGCCTCAGGATGTGGTCGGCATGCATTTCTTCTCGCCGGCCAACGTCATGAAATTGCTTGAGGTCGTGCGCGGCGAAAAGACAGCAGATGATGTCCTTGCGACCGCAATGGCGATTGGCAAGAAAATCGGCAAGGTCGCTGTGGTCGCTGGTGTCTGCCACGGCTTTATCGGCAACCGGATGCTATCGACGCGGCAGCAACCGGCTATGCAACTGCTGTTGGAAGGTGCGACGCCGGCGCAAATCGACAAGGTGCATACGGATTTCGGTATGCCAATGGGCCCGTTCCAGATGAGCGATCTGGCTGGACTCGACATCGGCTGGCACCGTGATCCGTCGCGTATTGAATCCATCCGCGATGGTTTATGCGCAGCGGGCCGCTTTGGTCAAAAGAACGGCAAGGGCTTTTACGATTATGACGAAAAGCGCGTCGGCACGCCAAGCGACGAGGCGCTGGCCATCATCGAGGAATTCCGTGCCACTTCCAACCTTCCGAAACGCGAAATCAGCGATCAGGAAATCGTGGAGCGTACACTCTACCCGATGGTCAACGAGGGCTATAAAATCCTCGAAGAAGGCAAAGCCCAGCGCGCGTCCGATATCGATGTTGTCTGGATCTATGGCTATGGCTGGCCGATCTATCGCGGCGGACCGATGTTCTGGGGCGATCTGGAAGGTGCAGGCAAGATAGTCGAGGCGCTAGAGAGGCACGGAGTGCCGGTTGCGGAGAGCCTGAAGGCAAAAGCCTGAACTGTCTGGTGTTCTCAAGAAGTCTCCAACTTCTCTCTAGTCTCACCACAATCGCAATTTGGGGCAGATTTTATACATAGAAATCCGAGGGTTACGACCCACTCAATCGCCATCATTGGTCGAGAGGCAATTTCGGTTATGACTGGGTGCAAAACCGCACTTTAAAAAGGATCAGTCGATGCCCCCAAAATATGCCCCCTAATGGTTCGGGCTAGGCACAATTTTACTGGTATATTTTTCGGAGAATTTCGTTCTTTTTCGGACTCCGGAAATTCCGCTACACCTAAACCGCTGGGCCTGTACTGTCAGGCAAGGCATGTTTGGCGTTCTTTGCTACTAAAGCGAACCTACTAGCGCCTTGCCCGCCTATAACTCATTTTAAACCGCTTTTCATGACCACTGCGCTCGCCTTTCCGGTAAAGTCGAACAGCGATGGCTGCTGGACGCTTTTTTCCTTCCTGATCCGGTCGCGGTTCGGGAAGAGGAATGCGGAATCATCCGCCCCATCGCGTGTCTTCAATGTCGCCTGGTCGACAAGCGACGTCACGTGCTTCACCCCATAGCGCAGCCACTCGTCGAGCAGGATCTTGCCGTCTCCGTCGAGATCCGCCTTGCCGCCGCTATCGGTCAGACCTTGCTGTACCAATGCATAGGTCAGCAACCCGTGGCCCTTGCTTTCATCCTCAATCGCGACATCGTCGCTCTGGGTGGCCGCTAATATCCGGATACCCTTGTCGAACGCCAGCTGGCCGAGCCCCGGATCACCCATTGGCGCCGGCTTGAATCCGCCCGCATCGACGCTTGCACCAGCATGGCAGGCATCGATGATGAATGCGATCTCGCCGGCGTCTATCTGCCGAAACCAGTTGGTCGTCGCTGCTGTCGACAAGAGCCGGGATATGGCTGGTTCCGGGTCCTTGTCAGGCCAGACGCCATCAGCGGGTATCAGGTAGAAATTGCCTTTGTTGTCTGCCCAGCCATGTCCCGAGTATGAAACGATCACGATGTCGTCGGGCGTTGCCTTGTCGAGCGCAGCCACCTTTTTGAGCGTGGGCTCGTCCATGCCCATCACCGCTAGCCTCTCCAGCGCTCTGTCACGCGGCGCGCCGCCCAATATCCCGAGCGTCGCTGCAATCATGTCTTTGGTGACAAGCAAGGACTTGCCGTCGACTTCCGTGCCGAGCAGGGCGACAGTTACGACCTGATAATCGGGGATGGCGGCAAGCCGCTCGCTGATTATCCGGGCGTCTGCTGCGGCAAAGCGCAGCGCGAGCCGTGACTGAACATATTTGTCGATGCCGATGGTGACGACGAACGCGCGGCGTTTGCGTGGGTTGGCGACCGCAGGGACAACATAGCTTCGTTCCGCAGTCTCGCTTTTTATCCGATCTTCGTTGAAAGCATAGGCGGTGAATAGCAGATCTTTTTGCGCCGCATCGGTAGGTAGGGTGGTTTGCAAGGTAACTTTCACTGCTCCATCCGGCCCGGGCATCAGCCGGTTTGCTTCTCTCCAGCCCGCAATGTCCTTGCCGTTCGCTTCTTCGTTCACTTGCGGAAACTGGCCGACCAGCGAGCCGTTGCGAATCAGCCTCAGATTGTAAACGCCGCTGCGTGTCTTGCCGTTACCCGCGTCAGGGCGCAGGCCTTCGCGTATCGTGAGGTTCACGGTTGCTGTATTGGGTTTTGGACCGGGGATAACGCGGTCGATTGTGACCGTTGGCAATATCGTATTGATATTGCGCATGTTCACCGGTCTACGCACAAATTGGTCGCAGGTGGAGGTCCGGCTGCATTCCAGATAGCGCTTTGCAAGTTGCGGCTGGAAATTGTCGCGCATGAAGGTCTGCGGGCCGAAAGAGCTGAAGGGCTGATTGCGCCATTCCCAGCGGACAAGATTGGTATCCGCCTGCAGGTTGGTGTCGTAATAAGGGTCGGTCAGCACGTCGACGCCACCGATCGTCAGGAAGCGCGTGTCATCGAAAAACTGGGTGTGAAAACCTTCCGCCGTACGCCGGTCGCTGTATTGATTGCGCAGAGTTCGGACGAACAACCCACCGTTCCGAGTCATTTCCCAGGAAAAGCCATATTGCGGAATCAATCCTGCTGCGACGACATTTTCATTCAGAACGACGGTGCGGTTGCCCCGTTCTTCGGGATCGAAATAGACTCGCGATACCTTCCCCGCAATTTCGTCAAAACTGATCCAATGTCCTTCACCGTCTGCCATTTGGCGCCACTCTTCGGGATTTATCGGCTCCGGTTCCGCGTTGCACTCAATGGGCCAACCTGGCCCGGGCTTCCAGCGACAGCGCTTGCCATTTTCAGTCCTTACCACGACAAAGTTGCCGAAGCTCGACCAAGCGAAAGTGCTCGAGTCGCTCGATTTCGTCGGACGCCTTCCTTGCGCGTCGGCAGGGCCATCCAAGAAAATCTGGCCGTTGGATCCATATTCAGGCCTGTCGAACAATGTCTGGGCGATGATCTTTCCCGAGCCCGTTTCTAAAATCAGGATATGCCGCTCGCCGATATTCTTTCGTGTCTTCCGCGTTTTCGTGAGGACTGCGACACTTTTACGGTCGGGCGAGGCGGCGATTTTTTCAATGACACGGCCTTTGAAATCGGCGCTGTTCAGATTTTGCCATCCTTGTCCGACAATATAGCGCCTCAGTCCCTGCGGACCGCCCTGATCCTGTTCGGTTTCCGGCCAGAAGCAGTTGGCATGGGCGCTGCCGATCAGTGTTTGCCCATCCAGCGGCGTCAGCCGGCAATGGCCCTCGATGCGCGGCTCAACCTGCTTTCCAGTTAGCGTGTCGAACAGATAAGCGCCTTCTTTCTCCTCCCGTTCGGGCAACAGAATGCGATTTGGCCCCATCCACAACACATTGTCGTAAGATTCACGCGTGCCGATCGATATGGGGGGACCATATGTCGACGATAGGATGTCGAACAGGATGATGTTGGTGACATATTTCTCCGATTGCCGCGCCCGCGCCATGTTCATCGCCAGCCAGCGTCCGTCGGGGGAAAGATCGGCATCGCTGATGATAATCGGCTCGGGCTTTTCCAGCACCTGTACCAATGTTCCGCCCTTGCTTTCATCGAACACCGCCAATCCCCGGCTGGTATCCATGAGGAGCAAATCGCCGCTGTGCGATTTGGGATAATCGCGCTTTTTCACCTCGCAGGGACCCGGATCATGGGGTCGAAAACCCGGCCCCCAGCCTTCTGAACGACCGGGGCGATAGGTCACAGTGGTTGCGTGGCAGGTCGGGCTGCCCGTTGTCTGCAGGACCAGGCTCAAACTCACCTTGCCATTTTCGTCGATCGACAATTCATTAGGCCGCATTATCCCGTCTTCGCGGCCGGTCCCGAGGGGTTGGCGATGGATGATGTAACCGGTCGCCACCTCCCAGATCAAAAGCGTTAGACTGCCGCCGGATTCTCTTTTTGGCGAGAGCGTCGAGGTGTTTTCGAGCACGACAATCACATATCTGTCGTCCTTTGACCAAACCGCCAATCGCGGCTCTTCGGATCGCTCTTTGGTTTGCAATACGATGGTGGGATATCTGTATTGATACAGGGGGGCACTCACCATAGTCTTCACAGGGCGGTTCGCGGGTTCTGTTTGGTTTGTTGCAAAGGCAGAACTTTGCAGCGCGAAGAAGGAAAAGAGGACGCCAACTCCGCAGCAGACTTTTCTAAGCACGCCCTGCAATGCGATTGAGCGAGCAAACAAGTTCCGGAGCCAATTCATAGGTAACCCCCCGCCTAAGAAATGCAAACTTAGCTGAATCTATCTCAACGGCAAGATTGTGGGGGAAAATCGTCAAGGCCAGGAACGCGATTTTGCAATTTGCCTGGAAACCCGCAGGTTGCTGGGTGAAATGATGGTAGGCCACTCGGCCCGGGCGAACTTTCATTTTGCAGCCAAATGGCCGGCCAATGCAACTATCCCGAAAAATCGACTGCAGCCACAAAACTTTCGACCAGAGACTGTTGGCAGTTGTTGGCCTCAGACCTTCGGAATGAGAGACGCATCTGACCACACAGAATTTTCTATGTGGTCAGAAACCGCCCGAAACACCGCCAAAACAGAGAGCTGCAAAAATAATTTATTCAATTATTAGAAATACTTAGATTGTCTGGTGCGGCCAAGAAGACTCGAACTTCCACGGGCTTTCGCCCACAACGACCTCAACGTTGCGCGTCTACCAATTCCGCCATGGCCGCACGCGCCTCGACAGGTAGGAGCGCGCCACTAGCAAAGCCGCCACCGAGGCGCAACAGCCTTTATCGGTTCATTTCCGCACTTCTCTCTGTAGCGTTTCGGAACAGCTCACAATAAATGTGGTCAGCTGTCGTTTATTATGGGCGATACCCAGCCCGTTAACCCTCATTCAGCCTTGCCACCGATGGTTAAAGCAGCGTTTACCTTTGTCTGTGATTGCGCTCCTGCCCTTACTGCTTGCCGCTGGCCCTGTTGCGCTGGAAGCGACACCTTCACGGGTTAGCCGCGTCGCCACAGCGACCGTGCAGATCATCAGACTGGAGCCCGTTTCAGTGCAGATCGATTCCAAGGAAGCAAAATCCGCCGATCGCCAATATCGCCGACGCGATACAATGCCGCTGGTCGAATTCTTCTAGGCGGCAATTTTTTCCAGCCAAAATTTTGGTATCTTCAAAATCGGATTTTTCGCCACGCAGGACAAGATTGTGCGACTATCATATTTGTGTCAATCTTGCTGGCGAGAGGAAACCGGCGATGTTTATCGGTCACTGGGCGCCAGCAATGGTCGCTGCAACGCATAAGCAAGCACCCAGCCTTCCAGTGCTTTTCATCGCCGCGCAGCTTGTGGATTGGGCGTTTTTCCTGTTTTTGATGCTCGGCGTCGAAGCAATGCGTATCACGCCGGGTATTTCCGTGATGAGTCCGATGGATTTATACCATATGCCATATACCCACAGCCTGCTTGGTTCAGCGGGCTGGGCTGCCGGATTCGGTGCGCTGATATTCGCGGTTACCCGCAAACGTGCCACCGCAATCATCGGCGCGTTGGTCGTGCTGTCGCACTGGTTCCTTGATCTACTGGTGCATGTGCCTGATCTGACCATCGCTGGCAGCCCGCCCAAATTGGGTTTTGGTCTGTGGAATTATCCCGCAATAGAGATGCCGCTCGAATTGGCCCTCACTTTCGGTGCGCTCTGGATTTACGCGCGAAAGGCTAAACCAAAGACTGCGGCCTTGCTGACGCTTGGCGCCATCATGCTGGCGCTTCAGGCGTTTAACTGGTTCGGTCCGGTCGAGCCCGAAGTCACGCTTGGCACAAGCCTGCTTGCGCTGTTTGCTTATGGCATCGTCACGCTGGCATCGTGGTGGGTTGCACGTTCGGCGCTGCATTAATACTGGAACAAAAAGCGCCGTCTCGCTAAGGCCACGCCATGCCAGATACCGCTCAGCCAATCACGCCCCAAATCGTCGCCGACCATGGTCTGAATGAAGAAGAATATGCGCGCATCTTGCACGCGATGGGACGCGAGCCGAACATGGTCGAGCTCGGTATATTCTCTGTCATGTGGTCGGAGCATTGCTCGTATAAATCCTCGCGTATCCATTTGAAGAAACTACCGACGACCGCCCCTTGGGTAATCTGTGGTCCCGGCGAAAATGCGGGCGTTATCGATATCGGCGAAGGTCCGAACGGCACAAAATTGGCGGCGATTTTCAAAATGGAATCGCATAATCATCCCAGTTATATCGAACCCTATCAGGGCGCGGCGACGGGAGTTGGCGGCATCTTGCGCGATGTCTTCACGATGGGTGCGCGGCCGGTGGCGAACCTTAACGCGCTGCGTTTCGGGCGACCCGATCACCCCAAGATGAAGCATCTGGTGCAGGGCGTCGTCGCTGGCATTGGCGGCTATGGCAACTGCGTCGGCGTGCCGACCGTGGGCGGCGAGACCAATTTCCACCCGGCCTATGACGGCAATATCCTTGTTAACGCGATGACAGTGGGCATCGCCGATCAGGACAAGATTTTCTATTCGGCCGCGACCGGCGTCGGCAACCCGATTGTTTATGTGGGATCAAAAACCGGACGCGACGGCATCCATGGCGCGACGATGGCTTCGGCGGACTTTGGCGAAGATATTGAGGAAAAGCGCCCCACCGTTCAGGTCGGCGATCCCTTCACCGAGAAGCTGCTGATTGAGGCGTGCCTCGAATTGATGGCGACCGACGCGATTGTCGCGATCCAGGATATGGGGGCGGCGGGGCTGACTTCGTCCAGTGTCGAGATGGCGAGCAAGGGTGGTTGCGGCATCCGGCTCAACATGAATGCCGTGCCGCAGCGTGAATCCG